>JBGPAW010000301.1:0-5131 GCA_041480905.1 Phycisphaerae bacterium | reverse complement strand
GACCTCGAAGTCGCCGGCGACGAGGCGGACCCGCTCGCGTATCCCCGCGGCGGCGAGGCGTTGGGCCGCCAGCGGAATAACATGCGGCAAATCGAGGATCGTAGCGGCGGCCTGGGGACGGGCGTGCAGGAAGGCCATGGTCCAGGTGCCCGAGGCGCCGCCGACATCCAGGAGATGCTTGAAAGGCGGCGGGCCGAGCTCCGCGACCAACTGCGGGGCGGTGGGGCCGGAGATACTGTGCATCGCCCCGATGAAGGCGGCGTTGTCGGCGTCCTCGCCGCGGATGCTGGGCCGGCGGTCCGCCGGTTGTCCGGTCTGCACCACGGCGGCGAGTTGGGTCCAGCGGCGCAGGCAGTTGGCCTGGTGCTGGGCCATGACCAACACGCTGCCCGGTCCGTCCGGGGTCAAGAGGTGGGCGACGCGGGGGGACACGTGGTATCGGCCCATGTGCTTGTCCAGAAGTTTCAGGGCCACGAGGGCGTCGAGCAGCATTGTGGTGGCGCGGAGGTTGGATTTGAGGCGATCGGTCACTTCCGCGGCGGCGGCGGGCCGGTCGGCGAGGACGGTGAAGAGGTCCAAGTCGGCGGCGGCGGCGAGCACGCAGGTGGATTGATAGCTCCGGGCCAACGTGACGATCTGGTCGGCGGTCCATCTCTTGGGCATGGGACAAGGCCTCATTTCTTGAGGGAGATTTAACCACGAAGTGGCGAAGAGCACAAAGGGCAACAAGACAACGCATGGGGGGTCAGGCGGCACCTGCCCCAGTGAAGTGCCTCACAATTGACGCAACATATTGTTTGCCGAACCGCGACCGTAAGGGAGCGGTCCAGCACGTCGCCAAGTCATGCCGCTCCCTTACGGTCGCGGTTCGGACCTGCCTGCCGGCAGGCAGGTAAGCTGCAGTTTCACTGAGGCACTACACGAGGGGAGAGGATTTTTTCCAGGACGCGTTTGGTGACGTCAGCGAGACTCCCGGGAAGGCGAACCCCAGAGGCGTGGAAGTGGCCGCCGCCGCCGAAGGCCGCGGCGATGGTGGCGACATCGGCGTGGCGCTTGCTTCGGAGACTGATGCGGATGAGGCCATCGCCGCTATCGACGAACAAGACGGACACGTCCACGGAGGCGATACGCAAGGGTTCGTTAATGATGCCCTCGGTATCGGCGGATTGAGCGGCGCAGCGCGCGAAGGCCGCGGGCGTGAGCTGCATGACGGCGACGCGGCCACCGTCGAGCAGTTCCAGGGTTTCGAGGGCCGCCCCGAGAAACCGGACCTTCGCCGCCCGCTCCGACTGATAGATGCGCACGTAGAGATCATGGGGGTCGAGGCCGCTGCGGATCAGCGCGGCGGCGGCCTCGAGCGTCCGGGCGTCGGTGTTACCGAAGGCGAACCAGCCGGTGTCGGTGGCCAGGCCCATGAACAGGGCGGTCAAGGCGGCCGGATCGAGCGGCCAGTTCACGGTCCGGGCCCAGTCGTAAAGGATCAAAGCGGCCGCGGCGGCCTCAGTGTCAACCAACGGCACTTGGGCGGGTACGTCGCGGGTGAGGTGGTGGTCCACGACGACCATCGGCAGGGCCGTCGCCCGCAGCCAGTCGGCCAGCGGGGTCAACTGGGCGTAGGCACAAGTATCCAGAATGACGATGCCATCCACGTTGCTCAGATCGTTGGGGTGCTTGTCTTTCCCCAAGACGGCCGGCGGATCGTCCACGGTCAGAAAACCGTAGGGCGAAGGGACGGGGTCGAAGAGCACCGTCAGGGGGTCCGCGCCCAGTCGGCGCAGAATCGAGCGCAGGGCCAACACGGAGCCGACGGCATCGCCGTCGGGACGAAGATGGGTCAGGAGCAGGGGTCGGCGCCAAGACCGCACGAGGGACGCGGCTTGTTGAAACTGGGCCAGGGTGATAGGGGTCACGCGGGACTCCCGTTCTCACGGACGACGCCGATGCGGGCGGCATGGAGCCGCCGCACCTGGGCCACGTCCGCGGCGATCTGGGCGATTAACTGGTTCTTGGAGGCGAACTTCTGCTGGGCCCGCAGCGGATGATGAAAGTCCAGCCGGATAGGCCGGTCGTAGATGTCGCCGGAGAAATCGAGCAGATGCGCTTCGACGTGGCTGGTCGTGCCGTCGAAGGTGGGGGCCGCGCCGATGCTGATTGCGGCGGGATAAGCACGCCCGACCACGTGGGCCTCGCCCGCGAAGACCCCTTCGCCGGGGATGAGTTGCCCGGCGCACTCGACGTTGGCCGTGGGAAAGCCCAGTCCGACGCCGCGTCGGGCGCCGGAGCCGACCGTGCCCACCAGAGTGTAGGGGCGCCCGAGGCAGAGTTCGGCGCGGTGGACCTGGCCGTCCTGCAGGAGCTTGCGGATCAGCGAGCTGGAGACGAGGACCGTCTCGTGGTGCTCGACCTGGAGACGGACGGGTTCGACGAGGAAGGTCTCGAAGCCGCGTTCTTTGCCGAGTTGGGCGAGCAGATCGGGGGTGCCTTTTCGTCCCCGGCCGAAACCGAAAGAGGCCCCTTCGACCACGTGAGTCGGGTGAAAGCGGGGTACGATGATGCGGTCGATGAAATCCTCGGGCCCAAGGCCCAGAAGCGCCGGCGTGCTGTCAGCGACCACGACGAGGTCGGCACCGGCGTGCCCGAGTTGGGCGATCTTCTCATCAGGCAGGGTCAGCCGCGGGGGAGAGCGCCGTGGTCCCACGACGCTGAGCGGGTGGGGCTCGAAAGTCAGCACCGCGACGGGCAGGCCCTGGTCGGCGGCGAACAGCCCGGCTTGGGCAATAATCTGGCTGTGTCCGCGGTGCACGCCGTCAAAGTTGCCGACGGTGAGGACACAAGCGGGCAGTTCCAGCCGGTCGAAATCGTGTCCACGGATGACGCGCATGAGCAATCCTGGGGCGAAGCGGTTCAACCGCCTCTCCGGCCTGGGTAGAATAGAGGGCGAGGGTGGGTTTGGCAAACGAGGTTCAGCTCTGCGCGGTCTAGGAGGTGGCGGGTTCCAGTGGGTTGTGCCGATAATCCAGGTATGACGCCGGTCACGGAGGAAACGGTGGCGCCGAAGACCCCGCCGAAAGTGGATCTGGCCTTATGCGTGGATCCACTTTCGTTGCGGCGTTTTCGGGCGGCCCTGCGGTATCTGTGCGTGGGTTTGTTGGATGTTTCGGCGCAGGTTCGCCTGGTGACCGCCTCGCCGGAGACGGAATCGCTCATGCTGGGGTCGGTGCGTCCGGTGCGGTACCAGGAGCCGCCTTGGCCGTTCCGGCGCTTCGGCCAGCGCCGCGTGCTGGAGGCGTTGGCGGACCGGCCCCCGAACATCGTCCACGGTGTGTCGGGGCGTTCGTTGGAAATGGCCGCTGCGATCGCGCGGCATTTTGACGCCCACCTGATCATGCACGCGTTGAGCATGAACGACGCCGAGGTGCTGGCACATTCCGGGGCCTACCCGGTGGACCAGATGATTGCCGGGAGCCAGACGATCTATGACGCAATTCGGGAGAGAGGCGTGCTGGAGGCTCAGCGGATCCAGTTGGTCCGTCTGGGGACGCTGGCGGGCGAGGGTCCCACGTGCTTCGCCGATTCGCAGCGAATCCCGACCATCCTGTGTACCAGCCGGCTGAATCCGGCGGGACGGATCGACCGGTTGTTAGAGGCCTTGCGTCTGCTGCGGAAGCGTGGACACGATTTCATGGCCTTCCTGACGGGTTCGGGCCCCGTGGAACACGTGCTGCGCAAGGCTACCCACAACAGCGGTTTGTCCTCCGTAGTGACGTTCGCCCAGCCGTTGGGGGAAGCCAAGCAGATCATGGTGGGAGCGGACATCTTCGTTCGGCCGGCGGTGGAGCAGGAGTTGTCGGTACGCACGCTCCAGGCGATGGCGGCCGGGGTGGCCGTCGTGACCGTGGAAGGCGGAGCCCCGGACGGGCACATTCATGAGGTGACCGGCCTGGTGTGCCCCGATGGGCGGCCGAGCAGCCTGGCGGCGGCGATCGAGCGGTTGCTCAAGGACCGGGCCTTCGCCCGCAGCCTGGCCGCCCAGGCGGTGCAACACATCAAGCAGTATCATTCGGTCAGCGCCATGTGCGAGGCGCTGGTGCAAATCTATTATGACCTGTCCCTGCGCGACGAAACCCTGCCCGTCGGCGGCTAGCGAACGGCCCGCAGAGAAGGAATAATTCCGACATGAAGACGCCAAGGATCGCGGGTCTGGTGGTGTGGGCGGTGCTGGCGGGCGGATGCGCGGGTCCGGGCGTGCTTCGGCCGCTTCCTGATCCGGTGTTTCTGACTCCGCGACCCCAACCGGCTCCGCCGGTGGAGGTCACGCCTCCCCCCCCCCTCCTCCCGCGGGAGGGGGCTCTACGGCGGATGCGGGCGGCGACCATCGTGGTGGACGCGGGCCACGGAGGCGATGATCCCGGAGCGCGGGGCCTGGCGCCGGTGGCCGAGGAAACCATCAACCTCAACATCGCCCTGGAGTTGGCCCGGTCGCTCGAAGAGCGCGGCGCGCGCGTGATCACCTCGCGCGACCGGGACTTCTTTGTTTCGCTGGACGATCGCGCGGCGCTGGCCGAACGGACCCGTGCGGATCTGTTGGTGTCCATCCACGCCGACTCTTCGCAGCGGTCGGGGGTTTCCGGGAGCACCGTCTACATCGCGCGGAGCGCCTCGACAGCCAGCCACGATGCGGCCCGATGCATCGTCGCGGCGCTGGAACGAGCCGGCATCGAATGCCGGGGGATCAGCAACGCCGACTACCGCGTGCTGGCGGCTCATTCCCGCCCGGCGGTGTTGGTGGAATGCGGATTCCTGACCAACCGGTCCGAAGCCCAGCGCCTGAGTACGCCGGCCTATCAAGCCCAGATCGCGGCCGCCATCGCCGACGGCATTGTGGACCACTTCAGCCGGTGAAACGTACTTAACCCGCATTTCTCACCACAAGAAGGAAAACGGGCGACACTCTGTCCGCGGTTTCCTTGGCGTCGTGAGAAATGCGGGTTAGCCCAAGTTAGACACCTGCGGGGCGTTTCGAGATTTTTTCAGGATCGTCGTCCGTGTTGGCGCGGGCGTGCGGTCGGTTTTCGCGTTTCGGAGTCGATGTAGTCACGACCTTCCCGATTGTTTTCGCATTTGCGATTTG
>JBGPAW010000300.1:0-5145 GCA_041480905.1 Phycisphaerae bacterium | reverse complement strand
GACGTCATCGCCGAGCAACCCTTCAGATCGCCGTGCGCCTCGACACCCAGGGCGATCATGCCGCCACCGCAGCCGCTGCAGTGCCCGTGCAGTGATCGCCCCGCCCGGAGCGCGTGCTCGAACGGCCCGAAGTAGCCGACGTTGTCCCACGTGACGACCAGCGTTTCGGCCGTACCGTCGCTATTGGCATCAAGAAATTTGTGCCAGACCAAACCCGTGGGCACGTCGATGACCCGCGTGTCGACATCCTGCCAGAAACCCGCCACCATGACATAATCGGTGCTGGGGAAACCGACGGGAACGTACTGCACGTAAGGCCCCGTAAACGAGAGATTACCGTTGTTGTTGATCCAGCACTGCGTGTAATCATCCCCATAAAGCGGGAAAGTGAACGGCAGGGCGATCGGGCCAACCGACCAGTCGTCGTTCGGGTCCATGGATTGCGTCCACGATCCGTCGTTGTTGAAGGGGTACAGCAGATGCGTAGGATCGCCCGAACAGTTCGCCCGCTCGTTCGACGGGCGCGTTCGGTTGTACGCCGCCGCCGCCGAGTTAATCAAGGTCTCCTTGGGCGGTGCGCTCATCCCGCCCCCCTCGTCTCCTCCCGCATAGGCCGGTGGTCCCACACCAGCCCACCCCGCCAGCAGCATCCCCGCCACCGCCAGGACCATCCAAACGCCACAATAAGAATACTTTCGTCTGTTCATTGCCAATCTCCTCATTCTTCCTACGGCACTCATCACTCACCCATGGCGACAGTTGTCGCACACCACGCCGGATCCCCGGCGTATTCCGGTCCTATAACCCGATCAGACAAAAACCCTCCCTCCGGCATCCGTGCCGTAGCGGCTGCGCGTCCTCATGACTTGTATGTTCTGCGAATTGTCAGAGCGCCCTGCCTGTGGCGCCGGTCCGGCCCATGGTCGCGCGTACGCCCTTTCCCCCCACATGCACCAGGCACCTCAACCGGACCAGGCGGGCACTCCCCTCGCTCTCGTCAAAAGTCCGCCCCTTTCCCCTTTTAACGCCTTCACTTTATCACGGTCCTTACCGGAATGCAACAATCTTTTGTGCCGGAACGTGCGGGGGACGAGGCCGGCGACATTCGCACCTCTGTCACGTTTGATAATCTGGGCCAGATGGGTAAGGTTGCGGTGGAGCAGGTCCGCCTGCTCGGCGGTCGCGCCTTTTTAGCGTCCGAAAACATTGCTTTTTCGCACGCCGGCAACTAAAACTTCCCCTTCGCGTGGGCCGGGTTTCAATACCCTAGCGGGACCGGCTCTGGGCGGTGGGACCGGATTTCCCGCCGGTCGGAAGCGAAGCTGAAGCGCCTGTGCCCCAGTTTTGGGGTCGCCCCCGGTTTTATCGGAGATGGAGACGTGGCTATCGCCTACAACCAGCGAACACACAGAAACGGAGAGTTGCGGGCTGCGGACGCAGACCGGCAAGTCATCTTGGTCGGTTGGGTGCAGAACTACCGTGACCATGGCGGCATGGTTTTCGTCGATCTGCGCGACTACACCGGGGTGACCCAGCTCAAGTTCAACCCCCAGACCGATCCCAAGGCCCACGAGATCGCCCGCGGCATCCGCAACGAGTACGTCATCGCGGTCGTCGGCCACGTGGCCTTGCGCGGCGACAACGTCAACCCCAAGCTGGCCACCGGCGAGATCGAGGTGGAAGTCCGCGAAGTGGACCTCCTCAACAGGTCCGACCCGGTGCCGTTCGAGATCGGCGACGAGTGTGACGCCAGCGAGGAGCAGCGCCTCAAGCACCGCATGCTGGACCTGCGGCGTCCGCGGAACCAGCGCATCTTCCGCCTGCGCCATCGCATCGCCAACGCCATCCGCAACTATTTCGACGCGCACGGCTTCGTGGAGATCGAGACGCCGTTCCTCACCAAATCCACGCCCGAGGGCGCCCGCGATTACCTGGTGCCTTCGCGCATCCAACAGGGATGCTTCTACGCCCTGCCCCAATCGCCGCAGATTTTCAAACAACTGTTCATGATGGCCGGCTTCGACCGCTACGCCCAGATCGTACGCTGTTTCCGCGACGAGGACCTCCGCGCCGACCGCCAGCCCGAGTTCACCCAACTGGACATGGAGATGGCCTTCGTCCAGGCCGACGACGTGATGGAAACCGTCGAGGGCTGCGTCCGCGAAATCTTCCAGCACGGCATCGGCGTGGACCTCCCCACGCCGCTGCCGCGGATGAGCTACCAGGAGGCCATGGACCGCTACGGCATCGACCGGCCCGACACCCGTTTTGGTATGGAACTTCAGGACGTGACCGACCTCCTCGAACGCACCGAGTTCAGCGTGTTCCGCGAGACCATCGCCTCCGGCGGCGTCGTGCGGTGCATCGTCGCCCGGGGCGGCGAAACCCTCACCCGCAAGGTTACCGATGGTCTGACCGACGAACTGCGCGGGATCGGGGCCGGCGGCCTGCCGCTGACCAAGGTGATCCGAGGCCCCGGGGGCGTGGAGTTCTCCACCGGCGTGGCCAAGTTCGTACAATTGTTCTGCCGCCCGCTTTGCGAGGCCACCGGTGCCCAAGTGGGCGACACCATCTTCTTCATGCCCGGCAACTGCAATGCCGTCTGCAAGTATCTGCACCATTTGCGCACGCGCCTGGCCGAAATCCTCCACCTCATTCCCGACGACCCCTGGAATCTGCTCTGGGTCGTGGACTTCCACATGTTCACCTGGGATGAGGGTGAGCAGCGCTGGTTCAGCACGCACCACCCGTTCACTTCCCCGCGCGACGAGGACCTCCACCTGCTGGACACCGACCCCGGGCGCGTGCAGGCCAAGGCCTACGACCTGGTGCTCAACGGCACAGAGATGGCCGGCGGCAGCATCCGCATCCACCGACCGGACGTGCAGGCCAAGGTCTTCAAGTTGCTCGGCATCAGCGCCGAGGAGGCCCAGGTCAAGTTCCAGTTCCTCATGGACGCCTTGCGTTTCGGTGCTCCGCCCCACGGCGGGATCGCCTTCGGACTCGACCGCTGGGTGATGATGCTGGCTAAGGCCCAGAGCCTCCGCGAGGTCATTGCGTTCCCCAAGACCCAGCGGGCGGTCTGCCCCTTGACCGACGCCCCGAGCGAAGTCTCCGAGGGCCAGCTCAAGGAGCTGGGCATCGACCTGCGCCCCGAGGTGAAAGCCAGGAAGCAAAAGGCCGCCGGCGGAGAGCCCCCCGTCCACCGCACCCACGACGAGTAGAAAAATGAGGTCTGGAGCCTTTGGGACTCGTCGAGGACGCCGGGCATGAGTTGCTCCCCTTGATCCGCGATTTCCTGGCGTAGGGTGGGCATCCCCCGCCCCGTCGAACTTGACGGCGGGTACCGCCGTGCCTGACCTGCGAGCGTGCGGCGCCGTAGGAAATGCACTCGTCTCCATCTCCCGGTCCTCATTGAGCAGGACGAAGACGGGGTCTTTATCGTTTCGATACCCACCCTGTGCGGTTGTCGCTCGTACGGTTATATGGTCGACGAGGCGATAAAGAACATCGCCGAGGCGGCGGCGCTTTGCCTGGAAGACTAGGATCGATCCCGTACCCGGCTCGGCCGGAGCTTCGCCCTCCCATCGAACCCGCAGATTCAACGTTGACGGAGCGCTAAGGTTTGTCCGACTTCCCGCGCCCCGCCTCGCATGGCGGGCAGCGGGAGTGAAGCTGCCCGTCGTTTCCCACGCGCAGGTACGGCCGACCGCACACCGGGCAACTCGCCGCCACCGCCGCCGCCGTCTTTCCGCAGGCGGGGCAAGGCAGACGCAGCGACCGTCCCCGCGACCCGTCCTCCGCTTGGGTGGCGGGGCTGCTAGCCATCAGCTTGGCCCGCTCGCGGGGCGTCAGAGTGAACACCTTTCCGCAGGCGCTGCAGATGAAGACTTGGGCCGACTCGGGCGTGTCCGGCATCTCCGCCAGCGGCCCGCGCGCGCCGCCTACGACGTGATAGACCACCACCGCCGTCACCGCGGCGATTAACCCCCCATAAACAATCTGCTTAGTGCGGGACGCCAATCCTATGGCCACCAGGTCTCGTATTCCTCGTCGTTGATCGTCCAATCGGGGCCCCAATGTTGTCGCGTGTCGGTCCTGAGGTAGGCCACGTGGCCGTCGAGGAAGGCGAGATTGTGCGTGGAAAACTGCCGGTGGAAGCCCAGCTC
Organism: Phycisphaerae bacterium; assembly: GCA_041480905.1. Lineage (GTDB taxonomy): Bacteria > Planctomycetota > Phycisphaerae > UBA1845 > UBA1845 > JAAEQG01. The sequence continues at coordinate 976 of JBGPAW010000300.1, read as the reverse complement.
CTGCGTCTGCATCCAAACGGCGTAATCGAAGGGATCTTCGTCAATGGTGACGAAGCGCGCCGCCCCGCGCTGGAGATATTTCTTCCAAATGCGCTGACCCCGCTGTACACAGCAGGGCCAGATCGTGCAATTGGATCCAGTGCAGCACACGGATGAATCCGCAGGACATGTGTCCAGTGTCGGCTCGGTGACACCATCGCCGTCGTAATCCACGCCGCCTGCCAGACTCGCTTGGAACCACCAGTAGAAGTTCATCTGGTAGCTGGTGCCCACGTCGTCGTAGGCGGAATAGGCGTCATCACGCCGTCCGAGGTGCCAGTCCGCCCACTGCCACTGGGTCGAAATCCGGTCCGACGGGCACTTAAAGACCGGTTGACCGCTGTCCTCCTTGAGATCTCGCGGATCGAGGCCGACCTGGATGGGCGGGGCCACCTCGCCCTTGTTCATGTAGACCGTCAAGGGCCGCCGGTTGGCCGGTATCTGCCACCAGCCGTTCCTGGCCGTCTTCCAATGGGGGTTCTTGCCCAACCACCCGCCGTAGCTCCACGAGCACCAGGTGTACACGCATCCGTTCGCGTCGGGCGGCGGGAGCGTCAGGGGAAACACATCATAGTCGGCATAGTAGGTGAGGATCGCGCCGTTGATCGAGCGCATGTTGGCCTGGCAGACCACTGTTTTGGCTTGCTCGCGGGCCTTGCTCATCGCGGGCAGCAGCATGGAAACGAGGAGGGCGATGATCGAGACGACCACCAGCAATTCCACCAGGGTGAAACCCCGCGTGGCTCGGGATGAAAACAGCGGCCAACGCATGCCCCCGCCCTTCCCGGAAGGTCCGTCGGCTCAACCGCACTCGCTCAATAGCAACGACGTGGAGCACGACTCCCACCCTATAATATATGCCATCGGCCCCGGTGGAGTCAAACGATGCTGGCTCCTCCGCGGGGGGTGTGGCCCGGAACTCGGCAACCAGGGAGGG
>JBGPAW010000299.1:0-5172 GCA_041480905.1 Phycisphaerae bacterium | reverse complement strand
CGATTTGCTGCGCGGGAGGGACCTGGTCCAACTGCGACCGTTTCGCCAAGCAGATTCAGGTGGATCGTCTGCGGGAAGCGCGGGCGACCGGGGCGGAGATGCTGGTGACCGCCTGTCCCAAGTGCCGGATCCACTTTGGCTGTGCGATGAAGGACCCCCATCTGGAGGGTGAGATCAAAATGACGATGCGCGACCTGGCCGAACTGCTGGCCGACGCGCTCTGAGTCAGGAAGGGCAGACCATGGTTGCGAAATCCACGAATGAGGAGGTCCGCGTGGGCGTGTTCGTCTGTGACTGCGGGCTGAACATCGCCGGGACCGTAGACTGTGCCGCGGTGGCCCAGTACGCCGAGACACTCCCGGATGTGACCTGCGTGGTGCGGAACAAGTACACCTGCGCCGACCCGGGACAGAACGAGATCAAAGACGCCATCCACCGGCACCACTTGAACCGGGTGGTGGTGGCTTCGTGCACCCCCCGCCAGCACGAACCCACCTTCCGCAAGTGCGTCCACCAGGCCGGGCTGAATCCCTACTTGATGGAGATGGCCAACCTGCGCGAGCATTGCTCCTGGGTGCATGCGGGGGACCGCAACGGGGCGACGCGCAAGGCCCAGGATCTGGTGGCCAGCGCGGTGGCCCGGGCCCGTTTCCTCCAACCGCAAGAGGAACTCAGCGTACCGGTGACCAAGGCGGTCCTAGTCATCGGGGGCGGAGTGGCGGGCATCGAAGCCGCCCTCGAACTTGCCGACGCGGGACACAAGGCCATCCTGGTCGAGAAGCAGCCCTCCATCGGCGGGATCATGGCCCAGTTGGACAAGACTTATCCCACGATGGATTGTTCGATATGAATTCTCGGCCCTAAGGCCATCGATGCCGGTCGGCATCCAAACGTCGAGTTGCTCACCTTCAGTGAAGTCGAGGAGGTATCCGGCTACATCGGCAACTTCACTGTGAAAATCCGCAAGAAGGCACGCTACGTCGATCCCAAGCTGTGCAACTCTTGCGGGGAATGTGTCAAGGTCTGCCCGGTCGCTAAGCCGGACGAGTACCAGATGGGGCTCTCCTCCCGCAAGGCCATCTACATCCCCTTCCCCCAAGCAGTCCCCTGCTCCTACGTTCTCAACATGGATGATTGCCTGGGCAACAATCCGATCGCGTGCGGGAAGTGTGCCGACGTCTGCGAGAAAAAGGCCATCAACTACGACGACCGCGACGAGATCATCACCCGTGAGGTCGGAGCGGTCATCGTGGCCATCGGGCTGGACGTGTACGACCCGACCGAGATGGACGAGTACGGCTACGCCCGCTTCAACAACGTGATCACCTCCATGGAGTTCGAGCGCCTGATTTGCGCCGGTGGTCCCACCGGTGGTCATTTCGTCCGCCCCGGGGATCACCAGCGCCCCAAGCGCATCGGCTTCATCCAGTGCGTCGGCTCTCGGAACCCCAAGATCGGCCGACCCTACTGCTCGAACATCTGCTGCATGAACACGATCAAGGACACGCTGCTCCTGGCCGACCATTACCCCGACGTCGAGAACGTGGTCTTCTATCAAGACATCCGGGCGTTCGGGAAGTCCTTCGAGGACATGTTCCAGCGCTCCAAGGAGGCGGGCACGCGCTACATCCGCGGTCTGCCCGGTGACGTGGAGGAAGACCCCGCCACCGGCAACCTGACGGTCACGGTGGAAAACACCACCTCCGGCAGATTGGAACGGCACGAAGTGGAGATGCTGGTCCTCTCGGTGGGCGTCGTGCCTCCCAAAGACCTGGCCAAGATATCCGGGATGTTGACCCTGTCCAAAACCTCCGACGGGTTCTTCATGGAGTCGCACCCCAAGCTCAAGCCGGTGGACGCGCCGACCCGCGGGGTCTATTTCGCCGGTTTCTGCGAGGCCCCCAAGGACATCAAGGACTCGGTGTGCCAGGCGGGGGCGGCGGCCTCCCGGACCGGCGCCCTCCTCAACGCCGGCCGCGTCCACATCGAGGCCATTGCCAGCCGGATCGACGAAACCACCTGCAAAAAGTGCGGGCTGTGCGCCGCGGTCTGTCCCTACGGGGCGATTGTCTGGAAGAAAGGCGATGCGGCGGTCGTAGTGGAAGCGGCCTGCGCGGGTTGCGGGGCCTGCGGAGCCACCTGCCAGTTCGGCGCCATCACCATGCGGCACTTCACCGATGAGCAGCTTCTAGCCCAGGTGCACGCCGTGCTGGCTGACCAGCCGCAGGACAAAGTCTTGGTTTTTGCCTGCAACTGGTGCTCGTACGCCGGCGGGGACATGGCCGGCATCTCCCGCATGGCCTATCCGGCCAGCAACCGCGTGGTCCGAACCATGTGCTCGGCGCGCGTCTCCGAGGAGATGGTGCTGGAAGCGTTCCGCAGCGGGGCCCCGGTCGTCCTCGTCTCCGGGTGCCATTACGCCGACTGCCACTACATCAACGCCAACCGCCAGACGGTCAAGCGTTTGCAACGTCTGTGGGACAAGCTCGAGAAAGCCGGCGTGCGACCCGAACGCTTGCAGTTGGAATGGATCAGCGCCGCCGAAGGCCAGAAGTTCGCCAAGGTGATGGGCCAGATGGAGGAGCTGCGCAAAACCGTCACCCAGGAGGAGATCGACCACGCTCGCCAGGCCCTGCGACCGAAACCCGGCAAAGCGCCAAAGGAGGAGGCCCTCGTCGCCGCGGCGAGCTGAAGGTTCATCATCGGAGAAGGCCATGGCCACCACTACCGTCGAGACCTTTCGCTGCATGATGTGCGGGCATGAGTACACCGAGAAGGTGGAAAAGGGTGAGGACAAGGAGCGCTCCTGCCCCAAGTGCCGCTCGAACAGCATCCGGCATCTGAAGAAGAAAGCGGATCGCTCTAAGGAGTGAGACGGATGTTCGAGACGCCCCGCGACCCAAGTGCCTTGGAACCGGCAGGCCGGTCGCCCCCGGACCTCGTTCGGGTCAACTTCGACTTCCGGCGCAAGCTGGCCGAAAAGTTGGAGGGCAACCTGGTCCGCTTCTGTTACCAGTGCGGCGCCTGTGTGGGCGACTGCCCGGCGGCGACCTACAGCGGCACGTTCAATCCGCGCGAGATCATGCTCAAGGTGCTCTATGGTCTGGGCGACGAGTTGCTCGTCGAGGACTCCGTCCTGTGGCAATGTGTAAATTGCTACAACTGCCACGAGCGCTGCCCCCAGGAAGTCAAGCCGGTGGAGGTCATCATCTCGCTGAAGAACATGCTGGCCGACTTGGGGATATACCCGCAGGCCGTGGACAAGATCATCAAAACGTTTGAAGAGACCGGACGCACGACGCCGCTGAGCCCGGCGGTGGACCGGCAGCGCGAACGGTTCGGGTTGCCCCCGCTGTCCCCGGTCCCGATGGACGAGATCCGCATGCTGCTCAAGCCGCTGACCCCCGATGAGCCGCGGGCTTCAGCCCGCGCGGTCCCTCTCCGCGGAGATACCCCGTGAAACGCTTCGCCTTTTTCCCCGGTTGTCTCATCCCCACGCGGCATCCCGCGATGGAGTTCGCCATCCGGCACACTTTGCCCCGGCTGGGCATCGAGATCGTCGACCTGGAGGGTGCTTCGTGCTGTCCCGACCCCATCTACTTCAAGTCCAAGGACAAGCTTTCGTGGCTGGCGGTGGCCGCCCGCAACCTGACCCTGGCCGAAGATTTGGGCTTGGACATTTTCACCAATTGCTCGGGGTGCACGGCCACCCTCTCGGAGTCGTACCATCTGCTCCAGGACGAAGCCCTGCGGACGAAAGTCAACGAGCGCCTGCGGGGGATCGGGCGGCAGTACCGGGGCACCGCTCGCGTGCGGCACATCACCACCCTGGTGCGGGAGGCAGCCGGGTACGAGGCGGTGCGCAAGTCGGTCGTGCGCCCGTTGACCGGCCTGAAGGTGGCCATCCATTACGGCTGTCACCTGTTGAAACCCAGCCGGATCATGCAGGTGGACGATCCCAACAACCCCAGCGTCTTAGAGAACCTGGTCGCTGCCCTCGGGGCCTCGCCCGTGCGCCATCGCAACTGGTACCTCTGCTGCGGCAAGGCCTGCCAGACCGAGGACATCCCGTCCAAGATGATGCACGATCTGCTGGGCACGGTGAACGCCGAACAGGCCGAGCTGCTCCGCATGATCTGCCCCACCTGTTTCGGCCAGTTCGATCATGGCCAGATGAAGGTATCCCAGCAGTTCGGCGAGGACTTCCACACCCCGCCCGTCTATTATTTTCAGCTTCTGGCTTTTGCCCAGGGCGTGCCCTATGACCGCCTCGGGTTCGAGCGGCAGCGCTTCAAGCCCGAATGCCTGCGTCGCTTTGAATCCGCGGATGCCTCCGTCGCGGCGTCCGCGGCAACCACGTCTGCGATGGAGAGTAACCCATGACCGGCTACAGGATCGAAATGGACCGCGACACCTGTGTGGGCGACGGTCTCTGCTGTGAGGAAGCACCGGCGACCTTCCAGAGGGACGACGAGATCAAGACCGTCGTCATCGACCCTTACGGCGATCCGCCGGAGGACATCCTCTCCGCGGCCCAGAGCTGCCGTCTTCAGGCCATCACGCTCTACGACGCCGACACGGGGGAGAAGGTTTGGCCAAAGGATTAAACTTCCCCTGCCCGACTTCGCCGCGTGGGTTGTTCCGGAAAACCGTTCTTGTCCCCCAAGGCCCGACGGTCTCACTTGCTCTGAATCACTGCGTCATTAGGATGGCATGATGTCCGACGCCGACACCGCTTCGCGTTCCCCGACCAGTCTGCGCATGGCGGTCGCGCTGCTATCCGCCACCGGGCTGCTGTTCGAGCTCACGCTCACGCGGATTTTCTCCGCGACGATCTGGTACCACTATACGTTTGTAGCCGTCTCCGTGGCACTGTTCGGCTGGGGTTTGGGCGGGTTCCTGGTCCACATCCTGCGCCTGGCACGGACGGCAGCGTATGTCGAGCGCATGCTCGTGACGCTGTCACTTCTGCTGACGGTGCTGCTGCCCGTTTTCCTGCTGAGCATTTTGCAGCGTCCGTTCACCCCGGAACGCCTCAACTTCTATTTCACGCTCAGTCTCCTGCCGTTCCTGGTGGGCGGCGCGGCGCTCAGTCTGGCCTTCGAGACGTGGGGGCGCGACGCGAACCGCCTGTACTTCGCGGACCTGCTCGGAGCGGCCGGGGGTGTGTTG
>JBGPAW010000298.1:0-5202 GCA_041480905.1 Phycisphaerae bacterium | reverse complement strand
TTGGACATGGGGGGTTGTCACACTCCTCGAGGTAGTGAGGGTCGCATTCCAACACGGCCACGAGCACCGTACAAGGAGGACACACCGGCGGCCAGGGTAGCGGCACGCCGTCGCCGGGCGGCCACTCGTTCCGGTCGCTCGGCCCCAGGTCCAAGGCCGACCAATCCAGGTCGGCGAAGACCTGCTCGTCCCACTCCGCCGGCCGGTAGCCCCAGTCAGCCAACAGCTCCAGGGCCTCTCGGAGAGTGCCCGAGAAGTCCGCCAGGGCCTCGGCCGCCGATGCTACCGCCGCTCGGGCATCTTCGTCCGCCTCCAGGGGAACGAGTCGCGGATGATGCACCCTCGGGTTATCGGACGTTGCAACGGGCTGCTCACTTTCCGCTGCCGCCGGCCCGCTCTCCATCGGCCAGATGAGTAAGACCGCTGGGGCGTTTTCCGAAACCAAGGGCATGACCGCTACACTGATGTCGGGAGGCGGGTCCGGCTCGTCGGCCCTCGCTGGCGACGGGGAAATCACTCTGTAGGGAAGGGTCACGACCAGTCCGATCAGCACCCCGCTTAGGATCCGCCGCGTTGCCATGAGCGTCGCTCTCCGTGCCGCCGCGGTTCTCATCGTCTCCTGCCCCGATATGCCCCGATCGCTAATTATCATAACCTAACGGTGGGGCCAAGTCAACCGCAGCTTTCTTCGGGTATGGCCAGGAATTGTGGCGAGTCAGGCCGAAGGCCTGGTACGGCAGTAGCCGCGGGCAGGCGCAGCGCCGCCCCCGGTAGGCTGGCACACTACCGCCTCAAGGCTGGAAGCCCTGCACAGGTCCATCGCATGCCATGCTTCCTGCCACAATTTCTGGCCACACCCAAGGGCTGCCGGGGCCGGGACCCTCACCGTTCCCGATGAACTTGTGGCTTCCATAAACCCCCTCTCTCCACTCGCCTAAAGTGTCACGCCCTCGATAAAACCCGACCGACCGACTTCCCGCCAAACCGATGAGACGCTAGGATTCCACCGGGGTACATAGTCCTTAAGGCAATGGACATCGATGGCGGCGAAACAAACCCCGACCGAATCTTCCCTTCCCGGGCATCCGCAAGAATCGGTGCGCGAGTCGGCCGAGTCGCTTATCATCGCGTTCATCATGGCCTTCGTCTTCCGGGCCTTCGTCATCGAAGCCTTTGTCATCCCCACGGGTTCGATGGCCCCGACCCTCTACGGCCGGCATGGCACCATGCTGTGCAGCGACTGCGGCTGGGAATTCGCGTACGGCTTGACGGACCTCTCCTCGGCGGCCCGGACGCGCGAATTGCTGGGACCGGACGAAGTAGCCGTCTGCCCCAACTGCAACCACCGCAACCCCCTCACCCAGATCAACGACGTGAAGGGGAACGGTCAGGCCGGCGATCGCATCTTGGCCCTCAAATGGCCCTACGACCTCGGCGGACGAGGACTGGCCCCGAAACGCTGGGACGTGGCCTTGTTCAAGGACCCCAGCGACGCCGATTTATCGGACGGCGTCACCAATTTCATCAAGCGCATGGTGGGTCTGCCCAACGAAGTGTTGGAAATCGTCGATGGGGACGTCTACACCGTCCCGGTGGCGGAGCTCTCCGCGCCGACCCTCTCCGTTTTAGATAAAGCACGGCATGCCAAATACTTGCGCAGCGAAGCCCTAAGCTTGCGGAGCCAGGCCCGGCAGATCGAGACCGGAATCCGGCGGGGCGAAAGTCAGAACCCACCTACAGGAAATCGTCCCAGGGCGGAGTTGGAGTCCCAAATCCGGGAATACGAAGCCGACGCCCGCCAGATGGAGTCTGACTCCCGTCTCCTTGAGGGGGAACTACGGAAGGTCTGGAGTGAGGTGCTCGATGAGCTAGCCCGGAAGATGCGCATCTGCCGTAAGACTCCGCTGGCCCGGAAGGCTCTGTGGACTGTCCTATACGATCACGACTTTCCGCCCCGTTCGCGCGCGGCCGGTCAGCCCTATTGGACCCGGATCGACCCGGCGACCGCAGGCTGGGACGCCGGTAGCCGAGTCCTCAAGTTCCATCCCGCCGCGGACCGATTTGAGGGACTGGCCTTGCGCGGCAAACTGGCGACCGACCAGGTGGATTACAACGTCCGCGATGAGGGCGAAGTGTGCGGGGTGACCGACCTGCGCTTGCGGTTGGTGTTCGGCCGGGAGGCGGGCGAAGGCACGCTCATGCTGAAGCTGCCCAAAAGGGAGCGCTCGTTTTGGGCCGAGCTGAACTCCGATGGTACGCTCCGCCTCTACGAGACCCGTGGTCACCTGCCCGATGGGCAGGCGCCTCTGGCGGTGGTCAAGGTGCCGCCGTTCGAGGTTGAGCAGCCGGTAATCGTGGATTTTCAGGACGTCGACTATCATCTGTCGCTCACCATCAACGGCGAGGAATTGCTGGCCAGCACGCCAGAGCAATTCTCCCCCGACATCGCGGTGCTGCGCCGAAGCACTTGCGGCCCGGATCGTGGGGAGATTCAGATCTTTGCCAGGGGCATGACGCTGGCGTTGAGCCACGTGGTGGCGGAGCGGGACGTGTATTACCGCTGCCCTCACCGGGGGACCGGCGACCTTTTTCCGATCTTGGCGGTTACAACGGGCGCGACTTGGGGCGTTACCGGAAACCCCATCTTGCTGCGGGAGGGGGAGTATTTCATGCTGGGCGACAACAGCCCTGGCAGCAAGGACTCGCGGTTGTGGGACGTCGTGGGCCCACACTTGGCTGAGCGGGGCGAAGCTTATCAGCTCGGGACCGTAGCGGCCGATCAGCTTATCGGCCGGGCCTTTTTCGTCTATTGGCCTAGCGGGCACCGAACGGGCCTTCTCCCTGCGTTCGTGGACCACTACGGTCCGATTCCTAACGTCGGACGGATGCGATGGATACGTTGATCGCCGGTCAACCGACATGCCGACCAGGATGGTTGGCCGTGGTTCGGCCGTGGGCGATGGAAGTGCGAAGGAACGGGTCAGGGCGTGCTATGCACGGGTTATCCACAACGTTGGCCTGTTAAGGAAGTGTGTCGCACACGCTATGCGGCCACAATCGTGACGAAAGCCATGAATTTGCCAAAGGGATTGGGTGACCAGTGCCTAGTCAGGATATTCTTGATGTATCCATCTTTGCAACAATAGATTATGATTGATACCGCGAATCCGTGGCTACTTCGGACAAACTTTGAAGGGGGTTGGGAACCGGCATGGAGATATCGGCTCGGGCGGATATTAGGGAAAACCCTTACGTTGTTTTCAACAATAGGTCCATGATCGGCGCGGGCGCTTGGAAGGCGTGGTAAACGTGGTAAGAAATCCCCTGTTGCTGGTCAAGAATCTGGTTAAACGGTATGGCGGTCGCCCTGTGGTGGAGCGGCTGAGCTTCGCGGTCCATCGGGGTGAAATCGTCGGTTTGCTGGGTCGCAACGGCGCGGGCAAGACCACCAGTTTCCGCATGGTCGTCGGCATGATTGATGCGGAGGAGGGGAACGTCGTTTTCGACGGCGAAGACGTGACCCATCTTCCCATGTACAAGCGTGCCCAACGGGGCATGGGCTATTTGTCGCAGGAGCCGAGCGTCTTCCAGCGGCTGACGGTGGAGCAAAACCTGTTGGCGATCCTGGAGACGATGCGAAACCTCTCGCGGCGCGGGCGGCGGGAGGCGGCGCACCGTCTCATCGAGCAGTTCGGGCTGACGCGGCAGGCCAAGCAGGAAGCCCGGACGCTGTCCGGGGGAGAGCGGCGGAAGCTGGAAATCGCCCGCGCCCTGGTGACCAACCCCGCCCTGATTCTGCTCGATGAGCCGTTCAGCGGGGTTGATCCTATCACCGTTGAAGACCTCCAGGACGAGATCATGCGCCTCAAGAACGAGCGCGGCATCGCCATCCTGCTCACCGACCACAACGTCCGAGAAACCCTGGCCGTGACCGATCGCAGCTACATCATCGACCAAGGTCGGGAACTCCGCTCCGGCACGCCCAAAGAGCTGATCAACGACGAACTGGTGCGGCGGACCTACCTGGGGCGAACCTTCGAGGGCACCGAGTTCGACCGCCGTCCGGCCTCGTACGCCGGGGGTTGAGCGGCAAGATCCGAAAACCCTGCATCCCTTTGCAGGATCGACAAGCAGGTTCAGGCGACCCTCGGAGCACCCGATAAATCACGATGTCTGAAGGTGCGGAAGTGTCGCGCCCGCAGGGCGGCCGACGCTAGGAAAGCAGTTGGTTGATCCGGTCCGCGCTCACGCCCTCGACGCGGACGGTTTTGACCGGCGAGGTGTGCCCAGCCACGACCGTGACGCTGCGGCGGCGAATGCTCAACCGTTGGGCCAGGAAAGACTCCAAGGCTCTGTTGGCCTGGCCTTTTTCCGGGGCGGCCGCCACCGCCACTTTCAGGCGCCCGTCCAGTTCGCCCAGAATCCGGGTCCGGGAAGCCCCCGGAACCACTTTTACCGGGACCAGCACGGCATCATCCTGGGTGACCACCTGGATCATCGGTCCGAGCCTTCAAGTTGGGTCCCAAACGGATTTTTCGCTTGCCCCGGGCCGTCCAGAGCTTAACAATACTGCGTTTTTTATCGAAGGGACAGGGTCATGCTACCACACACGCAATACGAAATCGCGGTCATCGGTTCCGGGAATGCGGCGGAGGGCATCGTCCACGGCCTGCTCCAGCGGAGCGTGCTGCTGGAAGACCGCATCATCGCCACCGATCCGCGCGAGGAACGGCGTAAGCTCTTCGCCGAGAAATTCCGGGTCGAGACGACCGAGGACAACCGGCGGGCCGTCGAGGAGAGCTTCATCATTCTGCTGGCGGTCAAGCCTCAAGACTTCCACAAGGTGCTGGAGGGCTTTCTGGACTTGATCCGCGAGGACCACCTGGTCATCTCCATCATGGCCGGCGTGTCCACCAAGACGTTGGAAGCGACCCTGCCGACGCCGAAGCCGCGTGTGGTGCGGACCATGCCCAACCTGCCCGCCCACGTGGGGGCGGGGATGACCGGTCTGTTCCCCGGGCAGTACGCGACCGAATCCGACCTGTTGCGGGCCCAGCGGGTTTTCGAGGCCGGCGGTCGGGCCGTCGTCCTGGAACGCGAGGAGCTCATGGACGCGGTCACGGCGGTCTCGGGGACGGGACCGGCCTACTTCTATTACTTCGTGGAGGCAATCATCGCCGCCGGCGAGAAAGCCGGTCTCTC
>JBGPAW010000297.1:0-5209 GCA_041480905.1 Phycisphaerae bacterium | reverse complement strand
GGAGCATCCTGCGGGGGGAGTTAGCCCACTACAAGGTCGTGTTGGTCCCCGGCGCGTCCCATGTCCCGCCGCGCGTTTTCCAGGCGCTGATGGCCTACGTCGAAGGTGGAGGCGTCCTGGTGGTGACGCCGCGCTCGTTCCTCTTCGACGAATACAACCATCCGCATCCCTATCTGCAAGGGATGGTGGAGATCGGCAAGACCGTGGTCCGCGGACCGCTCCCGGCATCCGGCGCCGCGTCGCTCGACGATCCCGCCTTTCTGGAACGACAGGTGGTGGACCCCGGAAACGCGGGGATACCCGGGACGCCGATCACCACCACCGGAAGGGGCGTCCTTCGAGGACGAACGCTCGAACTGGAAGGCGCCGGCTTCCTGCAGACCATCACCGCACCGGAAGCAGAGACGCTGGCCACCTTCGCCGATGGCGCACCGGCCATCATCTCCCTCAGCCGCGGAAAGGGCCGCATCTATTACTGCGCGATTCCTTTGAGACCGCAGAGTTACGCGACGTTGCTGGAAGCCGTCTTCGCCGAGGTTGGCGTGGACCGACCGGTTCGCGTCCGCGACGGCTCCGGCCGACCCCTATGGGGCGTCGAAGCCCGCACCTGTGCGTACGAAGGCGACGTCCTCATGTACGCCATCAACCTGCTCAGTGAAGCGGTGGAGGTCCGTCTGGTGGGCAGCCGACCGGTCCAGGGGGTCCATGACCTGATTGCCAACCAGGGACTGGGCGAGCGGTTCCGGCTGGCTCCGCTCCAGACGGTCATTCTGCGGGTGAAGGTTGGGCCGCCGGAATGAACCGCATTTCGGACGCCGCGTAGAGGGGCTGACGTGACGAGGCGAGGACTCTGAGAGGGGATAGACCCATCGGGGGATCGCAGGTTCGCATCCTGCCGGGCGTAGTACCGCATTCTGCCGCGCGACCCAAAAGATTCTCAGCCTCGGCAGGGAGCGGCCGAATCTCTGCCCGAGTGCTCCGCTCCCTCACGGTCGCGGTTCGGATTACGCAGTTCTTCGCAGACACTACCCGTAGGCACGCATTTCCACGTACCATGCCGCCCGATCCCGCCGGACCGGCTATCCGGGAGCGGGTGAAATCGTCGTTCCCGGGATACACGTAATTACATTCCGGCCCCCTCCGTCAGCCTCGGAGCGATTGAACATCGCCCCGACCATCATTACCATGGGCGTGTTATGCACGCGGTGGAAATCGAACAGGTCACCAAGCGTTTCGGCCACGTGGTGGCGGTGGATGACCTGAGCCTGACCGTCCCGCGCGGCTCGGTGTATGGTTTCATCGGTCCGAACGGTTCGGGCAAGACCACCACCCTGCGCATGATTATGAACATCTTCTACCCCAACGCGGGGACCATCCGCGTGTTCGGCGAGGCGCTGCACGGGGCCGCCACCGACCGCATCGGTTATCTCCCCGAGGAACGCGGGCTGTACAAGAAGATGAAGGTCCGTGACATCCTGCGTTTCTACGCCGAGCTGAAGGGCCGACGGGACTACCACCGGGCGGTCGGGGAGTGGCTGGAGCGCATGCAGTTGTCGGAGTGGGCCAACCAGAAAGTCGAGGCGCTCTCCAAGGGCATGTCACAGAAGGTGCAGTTCATCGCCGCGGTGATCGCCGAGCCGGAACTGATCCTTTTGGACGAGCCGTTTACCGGGCTGGACCCGGTCAATGCCGAGGTGGTCAAGGACGCCATCCTCGATCTGAAACATCGCGGAGCGACCATCATCTTCTCCACCCACGACATGAACGTGGCGGAGAAGATGTGCGATTACATCTTCATGATTTTCAAAGGACGCAAGGTGCTGGATGGGACGCTGGCTTCCATCCAGAACACCTACGGATCCGATACTCTGCGGGTGGCGTTGGACCGCGACGTGGGCGATCTGACCACCATCCCGGGGGTGCATCACGTGAACGACTACGGTCCGTTCAAGGAGATCCGCCTCGACGGCGGCAGCGACCCGCAGAAGATCCTGGCCGCTCTGATGCAGCGGGCCGCCGTTCAGCGGTTTGAGGTGACCTGCCCCTCGCTGCACGATATCTTCGTGCGGATCGCCGGCCCGGAGGCCCGGGAGGCCGTCCATGCGTAAGAGCATCGTCGTGGCCGTCCGCGAGTACCAGGCTGCCGTGCGCACCCGGGCCTTCCTCGTGACTCTGTTCGCCATGCCCGTGCTGATGGGCGGGAGCATGTTCGCGACGCTGGCGCTCAAGGGCCGCGTGGATACGAGGGACAAGCGGATCGCGGTGCTGGACCGTTCGGGGGTGTTGTTTGACCACCTTGACCAAGCCGCGGCGGAACGCAACCGGAGGGAGATTTTCGCCCGGGAGACCGGCAGGCAAATCATGCCGCGGTATGTGCTGGAGCGGGTGTTGTTGGACGCGGCGGACCCCTCGCCCACGGAATTGGCCAGGGAATGCGAAGCGATCCGTGCGGGTAAGCGTTTCGCCCTGGTGGTGATCGGGCCGGAAGTCGAGAAGGTACAAGCAGGGCCGACCAGCGAGCCGGCGGAGAGCGGCTTCAAAACCGTGGGCACGATCGACGTGTATTCGGATGCTACGTCGATGGACGAATTCCCCCACTGGTTGCGTGGCACGGTCAACCGCCTCGTTCAGGAACGGCGTATCGCGGAAGCGGGCCTGCCGAAAGAGACGATCGAGGGGGTGCTCGCGCCGGTGCGGGTCGAATCGCTCAAGCCGCTGCGGATCGACGCCCAGACCGGGGCCGTGATCGGCGGGACGAAGAAAACCGCGGGGATGGACATCTTCGTGCCGATGGCCGTGATGTTCCTGATGTTCATGGTCATCTCCATCGGGGCTCTCCCGCTGCTCAGCAGCGTGCAGGAGGAGAAGATGCAGCGGATTGCCGAGGTGCTGCTCGGATCGGTCCAGCCGTTCGCGCTCATGGCGGGCAAGCTCATCGGCATGGTGGGCGTGTCCATGACCATCCTGACGGTGTACTTGGGCGGAGGAGTGCTGGGAGCGCTGGGGGCCGGACAGGGCGAGTTCCTCCCCTCCAACCTGACGGCGCTGGTGATTTGGTTCATCATCTTTCAAGGGCTGGCGGTGCTCATGTTCGGGGCCATCTTCATCGCCATCGGGGCGGCGTGCTCGGACATGAAAGAGGCCCAGAGCCTGTTCCTGCCGGTGTGGATCGTGGTCTGTGCTCCCATGTTCGTGATGATCGTTGTGCTGCGCGAACCGGCCGGCACGCTATCGACCGTTCTCTCGCTGATCCCGACGGCGACCCCCATGCTGATGGTGATGCGCCTGGCGGCGATGCCCAGTATCCCCGTCTGGCAGCCCATGCTGGGTATGGTGCTGGTGATGCTGACCACGGTCTTCAGCGTGTTCGTGGCCGGGCGGATCTTCCGTGTGGGGCTTTTGATGCAGGGCAAGGGGGCGAAGTTCGCCGACCTGGTGCGCTGGGCGCTCCGCGGCTGACCTCGTGGGGTGAGCCTTGTCGCCCATACCGCTTAATGACCGCTGCGAAGCGCACCCGTCGCGGGCCTTTCCCAGTTGTAGATTCTCGGGGCGGATGTAGTGTAGTGCCTCACATTTGACGCAACGTATTCTTTGCCGAACCGCGACCGTCAGGGAGCGGTCCAGCATGCCGCCAAGTCACGCCGCTCCCTGACGGTCGCGGTTCAGAATCCGCAATCGTCTCACTCGACGGTGACGCTCTTGGCCAGGTTGCGCGGTTTGTCCACGTTGCACCCGCGGGCGATGGCGGCGTGGTAGGCGATCAGTTGCAGAGGGATTACGGTCAAGAGCGGCTGGAGCGGCTCGGGCGCGTCGGGCACGTACAGTACGTCCGAGGCCAACTCGGTGATCTGTCGATCGCCCTCGGTGGCCACGGCGATGACCCGCCCGCCTCGGGCCCGGACTTCCTCAATGTTACTGATGATCTTGTCGTACTGCGACCCCTGGGTGGCGATGACGACCACCGGCATTCCGTCGTTGATCAGGGCGATAGGCCCGTGCTTCATCTCGGCGGCCGGCAGACCTTCCGCGTGGATGTAGCTGATTTCCTTGAGCTTGAGGGCGCCTTCGAGGGCGACGGGGTACTGGTAGCCCCGGCCCAAATAAAGCCAATTGTCGCGCCCGGCGCAGGCGTCGGCGATGGTCTTGGCCCGGCTGTTGTTTTCCAAGACCGTCTCCATCTGATCGGGGATGCGGGAGAGGGCTTCGAGAAACTCCTGCGTAGCGGCCTGGGAGAGATGCCGTCGCCGACCCATGTACACGGCCATCATGGCCAGCACGGCCACCTGCCCGGTGAAGGCCTTGGTGCTGGCCACGCCGATCTCCGGCCCCACGTGCAGATAGATGCCGGCGTCGGTCTCGCGGGCGATGGAAGAACCCACCACGTTGACTACACCCAGCGACAAGGCCCCGCGCTGGCGTGCTTCGCTCAGGGCGGCCAGCGTGTCGGCCGTTTCCCCGCTCTGGGAAATGGCAATGACCACGGTGCCATCGTCGATCACCGGGTTGCGGTAACGAAACTCGCTGGCGTATTCGACCTCGGTGGGAATCCGCGCCAGGTCCTCGAACAGGTATTCCCCCACCAGCCCCGCGTGCCAGGCGGTGCCACAAGCCGTCAGGATCACCCGCTTGGCCCGAGCGAGTTCCCGGGACACGTCCTGGATGCCCCCCAGGTGGATCGTTCCCGCGGTCAGGTCCACCCGCCCGCGCATGCAGTTCCGCAGCGCCTCCGGCTGCTCGAAAATCTCCTTCGCCATGAAGTGTTCGTGACCGTCGAGCTCGATCTGGTCCAACGTCCACTCGACTTCCTCGATGTCCTTGGTGACGGGGATGGCGTCGAGGGTGGTCGTGCGGAAGGCGTCGGCGGCAATGACGGCCATTTCGTTGTCGGCCAGATAGGCCACCTGGGAGGTATGGGCCAAAATGGCCGAGGCGTCCGACGCCACCAGGTACTCGCCCTGCCCGACCCCGATGAGGAGCGGGCTGCCGCGACGGGCGGCGACGATGATCCCGGGTTCCTCGGAGCAGACGACCGCAATGCCGAAAGTCCCGTGAATGTCACGGAGGGCCTTGCGGACGGCTTCCTCCAAGTCACCGCGGTAAAGCTGGCCGATCAATTGGACGAGCACCTCGGTGTCGGTCTCGCTGGCGAAGGGCACGCCCTTCTGTTGGAGGTACTTTTTGAGGGCCGCGTAATTCTCGATGATGCCGT
>JBGPAW010000296.1:0-5237 GCA_041480905.1 Phycisphaerae bacterium | reverse complement strand
GCCGGTTCGCCGACCCGCCCGCCGGCGGTTTGCGCGGTGCCGCAGTGCATCAACCCGCGCATAAAGGTCCCGGCGGTGACGAGGATCGCACGCGTGTCGAACGAGCGTCCGTCCTCCAGCCTGACCCCTTGTACCGCCGGTAAGGTGACGCCATTACGGCACTCGTCGTGCGTGATGATGTCCTCCACGCATCCTTCGATGATGGTGATATTCAGATGAGACTCGAGCCGGCGACGCAACTCCGCAGAATAGGCCGCCCGGTCCGCCTGGGCACGGGGAGCCCACACCGCCGGACCTTTGCTCCGGTTGAGCATGCGAAACTGGATCGCGGTCGCGTCGGTCACCAGGGCCATCAGTCCGCCCAGGGCGTCGATTTCGCGGACCATCTGCCCCTTGCCCAGGCCGCCGATGGCCGGATTGCAGGACATGCGCCCGATGCCGGCGGCGGAGAGCGTGATCAAGGCGACTCGCGCGCCAAGATTCGCCCCGGCCCAGGCCGCCTCGGCGCCGGCGTGTCCGCCGCCGATCACGACCATATCATAGTTTGTCCCCAACCGTTGGCCCCCTCATGCTGCCGGTGTGGATTCTGCGGCGGAATCCGGCGGGTGGCCCAAGTCTTCAGACTTGGGGGAAGGATTCAGGCGCGGCGGTGGGCCAAGCACCTGAACCACCGCGGGGGGCGAGGCTTGACCCCCGGTAGGAACGATCAATCCCCCAGGTTCAAAGAACCTGGGCCACCCAGCCTCGGTCCATTTAACGAGTTGAAGGCGCTGGCGTCAAGCGACCGCCGCCGGGGTCGCAGAGGCGTTGAACAGGTCGGCGTTATTCACCGCGCGCCGCGGCGATAAACTCGATACCCACCCGGAACGTTCCGTCTTTGAGCGGCAGGCAATTGCGGACCACCCCCATGATCCGGGGTCGGCGCGGAAGCTCGTCGAAGCGCGTGTGCACGATGGAATCCTTGGCCAGGCGCCGAGTGAAGATGAAACTGAAGCCGGCGCGAGACAGATCGCGCGTGCGCACCGACCAGTATCGGCAGACGGAGTTTCCATCCCCGCGCTCCTCCACCTTGAGGCCGATGGTGGTTTCCCAGCGATTCCGTTTATAACGGCGCTGATCTCCAGCCGATTCTCGGGCCTTGAGGTCGTCGAGGAGGTCGGCGACGGGGTCGGGCGTCGTTCCCTTCGGGCGTGGCGTGCGCCAATTCTCGTCGACCATCAGCGTTTCGGCGGAAAGCAATTCGACGTGCTCGGGGGAGAGGACCGATCCGGCGCGTTTCAAAACGCGACCGCGCGGGTTGTAGATGTGCGCCGGGAGTTTCATGCCCGCGTGAAGTATGCTCGCCTCAAGCGGCTGCAAAATGGTCGGGGCTTTGCCCATCCTACCCGCCCGGGATGCTGAGGGCCGCGTTCGCACAACTTCGGAAGACCACAGGTAGAAATCCCATCGGGAGATCGGCGACCACGATTGAACCGGAGATGCGGTGAAGGTTCCGCCCGTCCCAGCCGCACCAGCCGTCCTTTTTGCGGACCTACCGGTTGCGTCCCGACCACCGGAACGACGCAGGCCCGCTTCTCCGGACGCGCAGGGGCATGGAGTTGGCGGACTAGGACTCCGGCCAGTTGATCAAGAGGCGGCAGAGGTTATCGTGAAGATCGTTGAACGGCCCGGTCTGGCCCTTGATACCGTTAAACAGCACCGAGAAGGCGAACCACCGCCCGGCCGGCGTAACCACGTATCCGCTCATCGTCCGCACGCCGCTCAGGTAGCCGGTTTTAGCGTAGACGCTGCCTCCCGTATCGCCCATCCGCTTCTTCAGGGTGCCGTCGCGGGCCGCCGCCGCCAAGCTGTTCACGAACAGGTCGCGGGCCGGGTGCCGGTACATGAGCCTTAACAGATCGACGGCTTGGGCGGCGGACATCCGGTTGTCGCGCGACAACCCGGAACTGTCGTGGTAGTCCGCCTCCGCCAGGGGCAAGCCCATCCGCGCCGCGAAATCCAAGACGGCCGCCCGTCCGCTCGTCCACGTCCCCACTGCTTCCGCCTGCCCAGTGCGCCGCGCCCATTCATATCCCAGCCGCTTGAGCAACGCTTCCGCGAACAGGTTCTGGCTGTCCTTGCCGGCCCGGGTCAGAACGTCCGCCAAAGGCGTCCGGTACTCCGCCAGGACGGTCCACTCGGGCGGCAACCGTCCGTTCGCCAAACGCACCCGGCCGGTCCGCACTTCGCCGTTCATCATGATCCCCTGGGCGCGCAACGCTTGCCGAAACGCTCCGGCGAAAAAGGCCACGGGATCGGCCACCGCCACGGAGGGAAATTCCCACCGCTTGCTGCAACGACCGCTCAGGACCAGGCGCATCCCTTGCCCCTCGCGGTTGATCACCGGGGCGTTCTTGCCGCCGGACACACAACGATTCACGATCTCGACCGCGCTACTCGGCGGGACCATCGACCATCGCACCGGCGCGCCAGCCTGGTCCGCCGGCCCAATGGTGACATCGACACAGTTGTCGTTGAGCATGAAGGCGCTGACCGGTGCGGCGTACCATTGCGGCAGGTGCCGCGGCTGCCACGATGGATGCGTCCACTGCCGATCGAAGAGGGTGTCGTCGTACAGCAGGCGGCCGCTGAGGTCCTGGTAACCCTTCGCCGCCAGAATGGAGGCCCAGCGCTCCAACTCGCCGGTGACGGTATCTTTGCGCGCCTCCGCCAATTTCGGATCGCCAAACCCCGGGTCCCCGTCGCCGATGACGCAAACCTCCCCGCCCTTGGCCGCCAGTACCGTACGAAAAGAAAAACCCTCGCCCAGTTCCGCCACGGCCGCCGCCAGCACCCATAACTTATGATTGCTGGCGGGGATCAGCTTCCGGTCCGCATTCAATTCCAGTACCACCTCGCCCGCGGTCACATCCATCACCTTGGCCGAACAAACCACGTCCTTCTCGGGTAAGTTGGCCAGCAGACTTTGCAGGTCGGCGACGACCTCCGCGGGGGAACGCGCGGCTGCGGTTCCTTCCGCGAGGCAAAGGAGCAAGACCGTAGGGTAAACCACGAGACGCCGGCGCAAGGGGCGTAGCGGCGTGCGCGACTTTGACAACGGCATTCCTCCATAAAACCAAGAAGCCGTATGATACGAAGCGGGGCTCGAAATGCGAGTGTGTCAAGCCCGGCTTGTTGCCGTATCAGGCCTCCAGCCTGGGTTGCCACAATTCCCAGCCCTACCGCTTCAGTCCTGCTCCTCAGTAGGCTTTGCCCGCACTCCCAGCCCGGATCGGTCGCCGGGGCAGACGATGCCGTCGCGCAGCTCCAGCCCCGTGAATGGGTCGTCGGCCAGCAGCAGATGCCCGTCGAGATCGACGAAGTCGGCCAACGAGGCGAGGTGGGCGGCGGCGGCGACGCCCAGCGTCGTCTCCACCATGCAGCCGAGCATGACTTTGAGGCCGTGGGTCCGGGCCGAGGTGATCATCCGCAACGCTTCGCGGATGCCGCCGCACTTGGACAACTTCACGTTGATCCCGTCCACGACGCGGACGAGCTTCTCCACGTCGCCGGGCCGAACGCTGTCCTCGTCGGCGATGATCGGCAGCGGCGACATTTCGCGCACGCGGCGCAGGGCTTCGTACTGGCCGGCGGCAATCGGCTGCTCGATGAGTTCCAGGTCGAAGCGCAGCAGTTGCCGGATACGCTCTGGCGCGTCTTCGGGCGGCCAACCGCCGTTGGCATCGACGCGGATGCGCTTGTGCGGCGCCAAATCCCGCACGGTGGTCAGAGTCTGCTCGTCGTGGTCCGTGCCGACCTTGAGCTTGAGAATCCCAAACTCCCCGGCCTCCGCCACCAGGTCCGCCAGCCGGTCCGGCGCGTGGAGACCGATGGTCAGCGACGTCGGCGGCGTCTTCGACGGGTCGAGCCCCAGGATGCGCCAAACCGGCCGCCCGCGACTCTTGCCCAGCCAGTCGTGCAGGGCGGCGTCGATGGCCGCCACGGTCGCCCGCTGATCGTCGAATCGCTCGAGCAACCGATCGACGATGGCGTCGATGTCGCCGGGGTCGTCGCCCAGAGCTGTGTGCGCCTGGGCGAGGGTTTGCTCGACCGTGTCGAGTGATTGGTGGTAGTACGGCGATGGTGCCGCCTCGCCCAGACCGACGATGCCACCATGTTCGATCGAGACGATGATCCGTTCCACCCGTGTGCCTTCGCCCGTCACGGAACTGCCCGGCCGGGCAATACGAAAGGGATGCCTCGTGCGAACCGTGATGCGTTTCCAGGCCAGTTTCACACTGGTCGAAAGTAGCGGGGGGACGTTAAGATGTCCAACGGCGCGGTCGAAGGCGATCGGAAGGAGGAATAGGGAATACGCCGATGGTGAAACGCCAATGTCATTCGTGGATCACATTAGCAGTCGGCGTGGGACTGATCGCGACGGCCGGCTGTCAAGAACCGCAGCAGCGAACCATCGGCCTGTCGGTGCAGGGGCGTCCGCTCGAGTGTCAGGAATTCGGCCGCGGCGACGACGTGGTGCTTATCCTGGCGGCGATTCACGGCGACGAAGCGGCCGGCATGCCGTTGGTCCGACACCTGGCGGAGCACTTGCGTACCCATCCGCGGCTCATTCACGGCCGGCGCGTCGTGCTCCTACCGCTGGCCAACCCCGACGGCTACGCCCTGAACACGCGGGGCAACGTGAACGGCATTGACCTGAACCGCAACTACCCCGCCTCGAACTTCACCCGCACCGATGCCCACGGCGACGCACCGCTGTCGGAACCCGAGAGCCGGGCCCTCAAAGCGGTGCTGGACCGGTACCGACCCGACCGCATCGTTAGCATTCACCAACCGCTGGCTTGCATCGACTACGACGGTCCCGCCGAGGCCCTCGCCCGGGCCATGGCCACCTGGACCGATCTGCCGGTCAAACGTCTCGGCAGCATGCCCGGCTCGCTCGGCTCGTATGCGGGCTTGACCCTGGGTATTCCCATCGTCACGCTGGAACTGCCCGCTTCGGCGAGCGGCCTGGACGATCGGGCGCTGTGGCGCCGTTACGGCAACGTGCTCCTGGCAGCCATCCGCTATCCTGAGTTACCCACGCAGTGACCGTGCGCGATGACACCCCTTGGACACCCGCTCCCCACCGGTTAGGATGTGGTCGCGCGCGTACTACATCGAGGGAACCGAGACCGACGATGACGACTCCAGCTCTGCGGGCCGTGCTCATGCTCGCCGTTTCCGC
Organism: Phycisphaerae bacterium; assembly: GCA_041480905.1. Classification (GTDB taxonomy): domain Bacteria; phylum Planctomycetota; class Phycisphaerae; order UBA1845; family UBA1845; genus JAAEQG01. The sequence continues at coordinate 10 of JBGPAW010000296.1, read as the reverse complement.
GGCCTGCGTC
>JBGPAW010000295.1:0-5249 GCA_041480905.1 Phycisphaerae bacterium | reverse complement strand
TCAGCGTAAGTCCCGTCTCGGCGAGATACTCATCCGCCTGATGCGAGGAGAGGCGTTCATCCCACAGACGGACGGGCCGGCCCACCCGGCGGCCTAAGGCCTCCGCGAAGCGGCGGGTGAGCCGGGTCTGCGGCGAGTCGCTTCCATCCATGTTCAGCGGCAGACCGACGACCCACTCCTCCACGTCGTAGTCCGCCACGGCGCCAAGGATGCGCTCGATCCGCGCGGCGAGATCGCCTTTCGCCGTCAGCGTAGTCAGGGGAGATGCGATCGAACCCGACGGGTCGCTCACGGCCAACCCGATACGCTTCGTACCGTAGTCTATCCCGGCAAACCTAGAGATAACGGTCCCCCAACTCTGCCTGGAGCGCCGCCACCAATTGACGGATGGCCTGGGCCTCACTCCGTTTGCAGACCAGCGTGGCGTCGGCTGAGTGTACGATGACCAGGTCCTCCACGCCGATTGTGGCGATGAGATGGTCGTCGTCCTCGGTCGCCGCGATGGTCCCGCGTGACCCGAGATGGATCACCCGCCGACCGGTCTGGACGTTGCCCGTCGCATCGGCAGCCAGCACCGCGCCCAGCGCGTTCCACGAGCCCACATCGCACCAGCGGCAATCCATCTCCACCACCAGAACCCGTTCGGCCTTCTCCATGATGGCGAAATCAACGGAGGTCTTCCGCAGTCCCGCATAGAGTTTTCCGGCCCGTTCCAGCCACGACGCCGTGCCCCAGGCTTGTCCCAGCGTCATCAGCGTCGGATAGGATTCCGGCAGATGCCGCTCCAACTCCTCCAGGATGGTCTTGATCCGCCAGGCAAACATGCCGCTGTTCCAATAGTAGTCGCCGCTGGCGACGTAACGCCGGGCGGTTTCCAAGTCGGGTTTCTCAATGAACCGGTCTACGCGGTAGACGCCCGTGCCCAGCGGCTCGCCGCGCCGGACGTAGCCGAACCCGGTCTCGGGCGAGGCCGGCACCACGCCGATGGTGATCAAGGCTCCGGGGTTCTCATCGGCCCGCTTGAGGGCCGAATCCACCGCACGCACGAACCGATCTGTCGGCGTGATGACGTGGTCGGCGGTGAAGATGCCCATCACCCCCTCCGGGTCGCGCTGGTGCAGGATGGCCGCCGCCAGACCGACGGCGTTGGCCGTGTCGCGTCCGCAGGGTTCGCCGAACAGGTTGTCCGCGGGAATCTCGGGCAGCTCGCGGTGGACCAGCTCGAGGTGCTCGGCGGTGGTAATGACGTAAATCGACTCCGGCGGAAGCAGTCCCGCCAGTCGCTCGTAGGCCTGGCGTAAGAGGCTCTGGCCGCCGAACAGCCGGAGCAACTGTTTGGGCTTTTGCTTGCGGCTCAGCGGCCAGAGGCGCGTCCCCGAGCCGCCCGCCATGATGACCGCGTGACGCATGTCGTCAAAGTACCGGTGCCGGGTGCTCGCGTCCACCGCTGCCGGCGGCGCAAGCGCACGCCGTCAGCCGCCCGGCGACCAGAGGTACAGGAATTGGGGCGTCGGCGGTAGCCACCACGACGCGGCGTCCACGTTGAGGAGGTTCATCTGCGTGCCCGCCCGCGCGGGTGGTTCCGCTTCGGCGTAGTAATTGGGGCGATAGCCCAGCGGCCGGCGGTAAGCGATCAGACGGATGCGGGCCAGGCCGAGTTGCTGCTTAAGGTCGGCGATGGTCTCCCGCATGGTGGCGATGCGGTCGATCAGGCCGGCTTCCAGCGCCTGGGGCGCGACGTAGACGCGCCCGTCGGCCAACGCCAGCACCTGCTCGCGGCTGAGATTGGGCCGCCCGGCGTCCACCACCTCGACGAAGCTCTCAAACATCCGGTCTACGATGGATTGGAAGATGGCCCGTTGCTCCGGGGTCATCTTCTTGAAGGGCGAGCCGGCGTCCTTGTTGGCGGCGGAGGTGATCGCGGGGGCCTCCAGGCCGATCTTCTGCATGGTGCCGCTCAGGTCGAGCAACTGCATGATGACCCCGATGCTGCCGGTCACGGTGGAGCGTTGTGCCACGATCTTGTCACAGGCGCAGGCGACGTAGTATCCGCCGCTGGCGGCCACGTCCATCAGCACCGCGACCACCGGTTTGCCGGTCCGCCGCCGGAAGTCGACGATCTCGTCGTGCATCAACTCGCTGGCCGTCACCGACCCGCCGGGCGAGTTGATCCGCAGGATGACGCCTTTGACGTTCCGGTCCCGGCGGGCCTTGTCCAGTTGTTCGAGCAGCCGGGACACCGGGTGTTCACCCTTGCCGATCAGACGCGGCTCGGCCGCGTTCAGGATGATGCCCTCCACGTCGAGCACGGCGATCTTGTCGCCGACGAAGGCCCCTTCGGACAGCAAGGTTGTTTCGACCAGCTCCTGTTCGGTGGAGACCGGCGTGACGAGCAGCCCGCCGGGCATGCACCCGCTCATCGCCAACACCAACACGGCCAGCAGCGCGCCAAGGGACAGCCTCGGCAGGGGCGGCAGTGGGTCGTCCAGGGCGCAAGCCCCGGGTAAGGATTCATGGTTGGCGCAGTCGTCCTTCATCGTCACGGATGGTCCTCCCGAAGTTCATAATCAAAGTGCCGCGACGATAGGGACTGCGGTGGGCGGTGTCAACCGAGGCGGGCGAGCCAGCGGGCGGAGGTGGGGCCCGAGGCAATGAGGGACCACTCGCGCTGCGTGGCGGAAAGGGACTGGCCGGCAATGGTCAGCCGATCAGACGGGAGCGCCTCGGCCACGCGGTCGGCCCACTCCACCACCACGGCTCCGTCAGCCGTCATCTCCTCGAGGCCCAGGCTGTCCAGGTCCGCCGCCGAGCGCAGGCGGTAGGCATCCACGTGGTAGAGGGGGACACGTCCGCCATACTCGTTGATCAACACAAAGGTGGGGCTGGTCACCTCAACGGGTCGGTCGGCGGAGGAGCAGTTTCCGGCGGCAATCCCCTTGACCAAGTGGGTCTTGCCCACCCCGAGCGGACCGATAAGCCCGATGACCCATCCGCGATCCAAGACCGCCCCGATCTGCCGGCCGAAGCGAAGCGTCTCCTCCACGCTACCCGTGTTGACCACGGTGACATCGCTCATATCCGGTGTTGATATCCTCGCGGATGAACGAGTTCGATCCGTCCATCGGGCGTTTCGAGACCTAGGCCCGTCTCGATGACCGTGCCGATCGGCCACAGGCCGAGAGCGGTCGCCTCCGTCGCCGTTCGCCCCGCAGTAACGGAAAGCAGCAGCTCGAAATCCTCGCCGTCGTTGAGCAGGTGGTCGAGCGGCGTTCGGCCGTCCTGCCGGCTCGCCTGGAGCGCATCGGCGCTGAGAACCTGCTGGAGCAGCCTCTCGTCCAGCTTCGCACCTACGCCGGAGGCCTGGCACATTCGATAAAGGTCCAGCGACAGGCCGTCGCTAATGTCTATCATGGCGTGCAGGTCGGGGCCGAGGGCCTCGGCGAACGCCCGAGCCTCCGTCACCCGCGGCGTGAAGGTCAGATGCTTGCCGAGCAGGCTGCCGCCCAGCGGTCCGGTGACGTAAAGAGCATCACCAACATGGGCCCCGTTGCGGCGTACGGGCGTGACCCCTGGATACGGGACGGCGTTGATGCTTACGTCGACCACGAGCGCCTGGTCCCACACGACCGTGTCGCCGCCGGCGATAGGGCAATCGAACCGGCGCGCGGTCCGGGCCATACCGTCGAAGAGTTCTTCGAGGCCGCGCTCGGCTATTCCGCGCGGCAAGGCGACGGAGACGGTGGCGGCCAGCGGACGCACGGCCATCGCGGCGCAGTCGCTCAGCGAGCAGGCGATGCACTTGTGCCCGATGTCGGCGAGAGATTGCGTTCGCGTGTCGAAATGGACGCCGTCGGCGAGCAGGTCGCTGGTCGTCAGCAGCAACCCCCTGCCGGTGTCCACGATCGACATGTCATCGCCGATGCCGAGCACCAGGTGCGGCGCGTCATGCCGCACGCGCTCAGCCAGCCAGGCGATGAACTCCGGTTCACTTCGGGCCATAGTCGTCAAGCCATTCCAGAGACCGGTGGTGGAGCAGTCCTGGTGGGCGGTGCCCACCCCGCTTTAGAACCGCTCCCAAAGCCGACGGGCCAGTTCACGCGACTTGCGGGCGATCTCCCGCTCATCGGCGGCTAACACAACGCCGTCACGCAGGCGGACCCGGCCGTTGACCATGACCCAGCGGACCGGGGCCGTGGGTAGGCCGAACATCATGTGGCCCCAGAGGTTGTCAGCGTGCAGCGGCGTGGGTGGGGTGTAATCGACCGCCACGACGTCAGCCAAGTGTCCCGGTTGCAGGGCGCCCAGCGGCTTTTCAAAGAACTTGGAGGCGATCCGGCGGTTGTTGTCAAAGAGCATTCGGCAGGCCTCCATGAACCCCGCCCGCGGATCCTGGGTGACGTGCTTCTGTAGGAGGTGGGCCACGCGGAGTTCGTCGAACATGTTGGTGGTCATGGCGTCGGTGCCCAGACCGACCTGGATGCCCATGGAAAGCATGTGCAGCACGGCGGCGGCCCCCACGGCGTTGTTCATGTTCGACTGGGGGTTGTGCACCACATTGGCGCCGGAATCGAGCAGGGCTTCCTGCTCGCCGTCGTCCAAGTGGATGCAGTGAGCACAGATGGTCCGATCGTTGAGCAGGTCCACGTCGACCAACCGTTGCACGACCCGCTTGCCGTACTTGGCCAGGGAATCCTGCTGGTCAAACTTGGACTCGGCGACGTGGACGTGAAAGCCGGCGTGCAAGGCCCGCCCCATTTCGGCCGCCTGGCAGAGGGTCTCCTCGCTGAGCGTCATTGAGGCGTGCAGGCCGAACATCGCGGAGAGCATCGCCTCGCCCTCGCCGCGGTGGGTCTTCAGGAAGGCCGCGTTCTCCTCTAAACCCTGGCGCATGATCTCCGGCCCGTCGCGGTCGGAGACCTCGTAGCACAGGCAGGTGCGGACGCCGACCTCTCCGGCCGCCCGGGCGAGGGTGTCCAGGCTGCCGCGCACCGCGTGAGGCGAGGCGTGATGGTCGATGACGGTCGTCGTACCGGCCCGCAGGCCACGGCAGAGGGACACCAGCGCGCTGTAACGCACGTCCTCCAGGGTCAGGGCCTTATCCAGGCGCCACCAAAGCCGTTCGAGGATTTCCCTGAAATTGGTCGGCGGATCGTCGCGTAGGGCAATCCCGCAGGCGAACGTGCTGTAGAAGTGGTGGTGCGCGTTGATCAGCCCGGGCATGATGACGCCGCCACCCGCGTCGATCCGGG
>JBGPAW010000294.1:0-5259 GCA_041480905.1 Phycisphaerae bacterium | reverse complement strand
GAAACGGACCGGGATGAAGTGGGACGTGGAGCACGCGGAAGGGATGATGAACTTGGTGGCCCTGCGCGAGAGCGGCCAGTGGACCGATTACTGGAACCGCCGCCGTGTCGCCTGATGCCACAATCCCTTGCCAGACCCGGTCTTCCACGTCGCACCGGCCGCCCTTGCGTCTGAACTCGCCTTCGCATAGACTGAATGTAAACCCGTTCCGCTGGCGCGTTCATCCGGCCCCAGGAGTCCTGACGGTGCCCCTCAATTATCCCAGCGGCACGGTGTGCTTCTCCGTCGGTCCCTACAACACCACCGCGCACCTCGACGCCGCCCTCAAAATCATCGCGGAACTGGCCGCGAATCGCTGCGCTTCGGCGAAGGCGTCGTCTTGCCGCGCAGTAGGGGCTAGAGGATACTACGCACCAGCGCAAGGCGTTCATCGGCCAAACCTCGGTGGGCCGCGACGACGGGACCAGGAGGACCTGTCCGATGGGCGATGAGCTTGCGAGGCCCTCTGTGCGACGTGCAGGATGTAGGCGGTATGGGCAGGTCCATCGAGAAGCTGACCATCAAGGGCTTCAAGTCGATCCGCGCGCTGGAGGACTTCGAGCTGGGCCCGCTCAACGTCCTCATCGGGGCCAACGGAGCGGGGAAGAGCAACTTCGTCGACTTCTTTTCAATGTTGCGGGCTATGGTCGAGCAGAACCTGCGCGTGTACGTCCGCGAACACGGCGGGGCCGATGCGCATCTCTTCCTTGGGCCGAAGGTGACTCAGGAGATCGTCGGTTACCTGCATTTCCCGCCCAACCGATACGGCTTTACGCTCAGGCCCTCCCCTGACAACGAACTCTTCTTCGCCGAAGAGCGAACAGGGTTCAGCGGGAGGGAGTATGTCCTTGACAAAGGCCATCACGAGGCGAAGCTCAAGGAGTGCAAGGATCACCCGGGGGTCAGGGCGCGCAGAGGCGTGGAGCACTACGTGTACGGTGCCGTCTCGAGTTGGACCGTTTACCACTTCCATGACACCAGCAGGACCGCTCCGGTTCGCCGTCGCGGGTCGGCGCGCGACTTCGAGCGGCTGCGCCCAGATGCCGGCAACCTGGCCGCGTTCCTGCTCAAGCTGCGCGAGACCAACCAGACGACGTACGAACTCGTCCGCGACACCGTCAGGCTGGTGGCCCCGTTTTTCGACGACTTCAAGCTCCGGGCCGAGCCGAACTGCCAGGACGAAGTCGTCCTCCTGGAGTGGGCCCAAAAGGGCAGCGACTACCCGTTCCACCCCAGCCAACTGTCGGACGGCACGCTGCGGTTCATGTGCATGGCCACGGCCCTGCTCCAACCGGGCCCGCCCGCTACGATGCTCTTCGATGAGCCGGAACTTGGCCTGCATCCCTACGCCCTGAACGTGCTCGCCGGACTGCTGAAGCAGGCGGCCACCCGCACGCAGGTCACCGTTTCGACGCAATCGGCCCCGTTGCTCGACTACTTCGAGCCTGAGCAGGTGATCGTCGTGGACCGCAAAGACGGGGCTTCGACTTTCGGCCGCCTGGACAAGACCCGGTTGAGCGAGTGGCTGGATCAGTATTCCCTCGGCGAACTCTGGCAGAAGAACGTCTTCGAGGGGGGACCCGCGCATGAGTAGGGTGCTGGCACTCGTCGAGGGCCGCACCGAGCAGACATTCGTGAGTGAGGTGTTGGCCCCCGCACTGGGGATAAAGGGAGTGTTCCTGTCGGCCACCCTGACCGGCAAGCCCGGGCATAAAGGCGGTGTGCGTCGCTGGGCGAGTGTCCGCAAGGAGATTCTCACGGTCCTGAAGCGGGATCCACTGGGCTGCTGCACGACCATGTTCGACTATTACGCGCTCCCCGCCGATTGGCCGGGAAGGCAGCAGGCAACGACAAAACCGTATGCTGAGGCGGCCGGCGTCATCGAGGACGCCGTCCATGCCGCGATCTCTGAAAAACTCGGCGATGCCTGCGACCCACGTCGTTTCGTCCCCTACATCCAAATGCACGAGTTCGAGGCTTTGCTTTTCACCGAGCCGAGCATCCTCGCGGATGTCGTGCAGTGCCCCGCGCGGCGGAGCCGTTTTGAGCAGATCGTCACGGAGTGCGGCGCGCCCGAGGCCATCGACGACAATCCCTTGACCGCACCGTCGAAGCGGATCGCCGCCGTGGCCGCCAACTACCAAAAGGTCCTGCACGGTGCCATCGCCGCGAAACGGATCGGGCTGGCCAGGATGCGGGAGGCGTGTCCGCATTTCGATGATTGGGTCGGACGACTGGAGGCGCTCGCACAACGCGAGGCCGCGTGAGGACAAACGACTGCCGAATCGGAACGGGTCCGTCCTCATCGGCGTCATACGCGTGCGGGCACGACTTCGCCTCTTATCCGAACCGCGACCGTGAGGGAGCGGGCACGACCACGTCTCTGAACCGCGACCATGAGGGAGCGGCCACGACTCCGCATCCGAACCGCGACCGTCAGGGAGCGGGCACGACCCCGTATCCGAACCGCGACCGTGAGGGAGCGGGCACGACCCCATATCCGAACCGCGACCGTGAGGGAGCGACCACAACCCGGGTGCGGAAAGTCGCCTCCCCACCGCTACAACCGCTCATATTCCGAGCCCGGAGCGCCAGCGACGGGTCGCCCCCGCGGTATGCCAACCCCAGGGTATAGGCGCGACGGACCACCGGGCCCGCCCGTTCGGAGCGTGGGTCTTCCACGTCGCACCGGCCGGTCTTGCGGCCGAACTCGCCTTCGTATAGAGTGAGGCGTAAATCCGTTCCGTGGACGCGTTCATCCGGCCCCAGGAGTCCTGACGGTGCCACTCGAGCATCCCAGCGGCACGGTGTGCTTCTCCGTCGGTCCCTACAACACCGCCGCGCACCTCGACGCCGCCCTCAAGGTCGTCGCGGAACTGGCCGCAGATCGCTGCGTTTCGGCGAAAGCGTTGTGATCAGGCCGTAGGTCTTCAACGGCAATAGCCGGCGGCACCGCCGCCGGAGAACGACGCAATACACCACCATTCGAGGCTGAAGGCCTTGCACCCCGATGGCTGACGCGCGTCGCGCCGCCTGGCACCGCTTTCCCCTCGGGCGCGAAAGCCCGCTAGAGTTCGCTCCGCGGACCTGCCCCGCGCACCTCGTGGCGCACTGGATGGTCCATTCGAGAATAACGTCTGCCTCGCCCAAGAGGGCCACACTCGAATCGCACCCTCGCGTTCGCGGCGGCGCCCTCAACGCCTTCACCCAGATGCTTCAAGACGAAGTGATTCAGCGCGGGACTGCGAAGTGCGATGCCGTCCTTATGATGGGCGTCCGCCACACAGTCCAAGCACCGGAAACCTCACGCCCTTTCGAGTGGTCATCATCACCGAGCCAGCATTGTGAATCTAACCTATTGTGTTGCAATCACTTACATACTAGCACGGAATTTTTATTCCAAAAACTGTAATAACGTTTGACAAGTGCCCAGACGTGGTGTATATATAGGGTAACGAAAGGAAAGGAGTGGTTCGATGGGGCGAAAAACGAACGATCCAGACACGACCCTGAGCACGCGGTTTAATGAGCGTGAGTTGAACGTGCTGCGAAAAGCTGCGGAGGCGAAGAAATGGAGTCTTGCTCGGTTGCTCCGTTTGGGGGCAATCGAGAAGGCCGTTCACATTCTGAACGCAGCGAAGCCGGAGATGTTGGCGGTCCGCGACCTTTTGACTAAGGTGGCGCGCCAACTGCGCGTGCCGCAGACGGAAGAGCCGTTGTTCTCCGGCGACGGGAGCGGCGAGGGGAGTGGCGACGGGAGCGGCGATGGGAGTGGCTCCGGCGGGGCCGACAAGCTTGTAATGGCGATCGCGCGGCTTGGAGCCGAACTCGCCCCGATGCTCACCCAAGAACTTGCCGCCCTGAATGTGCACGGCTTCGACAACCTCATGGATCCCGCCACGGTTGCTCTCGCTGATACGCCTGAGCCAGCGCAGGCTCAGGACGATAGGTCGACGGGTTCCGACGGCGTCGATTTGATGCCGCCGAAGCCCGCTCCGAGGTCACGATCCCGTGGAAAGACCAAACGGAAGACCGAGAAGCCAAGCGAAGGAGGTGCCGCATGACTGTTCTGGAGTGTCTTCTGCCAGCCGGTCCCTGCTCGATTAAAGACCTCTGGAGGGCCGCGTCTCTTGCGAACTGGTGGGCCAAGCGGGTTAATGAGCCAGCAACGCGCAGAATCCTCTACAAGATCAAAGACGAGTGTCTGGCGCGCCTCCTCCAGCAGGGCGGGGTGCGCGTGCTCGTCCGCGGCGACCAAGACCGCCATCGTGGACTGTTGTCGATTTCTCTGGCTGAGCAGCCGCGCGAGCGGCTGCACTCCCACGAGAACTGGCTCCCCGCGGCGTGACACGCGAACGAGAGTTTTCCGAACACGGCGAAACCGTGAATCGGACCACACGAGACGGAGGTCGATGATGGGAACGACAATCTTGCGCCCCGAGAACGAACTCGACTCTGACGGTCGAAAGGGGGTCAGGCTTACTTATCCACGCGACGGCAGGGAGGAGAGGGGCCTACGACGGGGGCCGGCCCGCTACGGTCTGCATTGCAATCCCGCAACATCTCGTTTTTCTAGCAAGCTCTTTGGAACCGCTGACGAACGCAGATCAACGCCGATTTGGCGGTTTCTCTCCTCCATCTTATCTGCGTTTGTCAACGTTCATCTGCCCTTGACACCTTGTGTCAAGGGTCTGCGGTTTCACCTCAGAGCGTCTGTGAGAAGTTGGCAGGAACGCGCAAAGCCTCTCACCTGCGGGGGTAGAGCCGCGGAGCGGCGCCGGAATAAAGCCCAGGGCGAGTCCGCCGCGGCGGACGAGCCCTGGGTAGGCTGGGCGGCGAATCCGCCAGCCCCGGCGGGGCGGCGGAATCGCATCCTAAACATGGTCTTGGGCACGCTAATGGTACTTATCTCCTTTCCTCTCCATGGCGCCCCCAGGCGCTGCGCGGTCGCCGATACTATTTATTACCTTTACGGATACGCTCCGCCCGCTTCAACAGCTCTTCGGCTTGGCCCGGACGTTCGGTGGCCTTCAGCAATCCGGCGTAGTTCTCCAGAACAGCCGCCACGTCGGGATGGTCCGGTCCCAGGGCCTTCTCCAAGGTCGCCAGCGAGCGTTTGTACAGCGGCTCGGCCTGGTCATAGTTGCCCTGAGCGCGGTACAACTCGGCTAGGTTGTTCAGTCTTACCGCCACGTCGGGATGGTCCGGTCCCAGGGCCTT
>JBGPAW010000293.1:0-5282 GCA_041480905.1 Phycisphaerae bacterium | reverse complement strand
CCGTCGCGTTGCCGCCGCACCCACCACGTTCCCCCTCGGAGACGAGTGGGAAACCGACGACAGGGCCGTGGCCAATCGGAGTCACCAGAGTCCGCCGCGGGCAGGTCTTCCTGGACGGCCGCCGTACCGGATCGCCGGGTCATCCCGCCGCATACCCACGACGAATCGGAGTTCCGCCCATGGATCGCCAAAGGTCTTCTGGGCCGCGGCTTGGAGGCGTCGTCGTGCTCGCTTCGAGTAACCACGGGCCGACGCGGTCAAATCAAAGAGGAAGAGGTATTCCCGTCGCCGGAGATCCTCGGGCGTGACCGCTTAACATAGTGCTTTCGTGACCCTATGATACACCATTATCCGGTACCGCGTTTTCGCCCGTAACGGGTTCGATTCCCGTGGGGGACAGTGGATCGCAAAGGAACAAGTCCGGTGATCAGCACCTCGGTTTTTCGGGAGACGTAGAAAAGACGATCATAAGAACACAGGAGGAATGGGTTATGCGCACTTGGGCCTACTGGGGTTATGCTACGGCGGTTATGCTGCTCGGGTTTGGTGGGGTCTCGGGCATGAGTGATCCGGGAAAAGATGATTCTACGCCCCTGCCGGCGCCGGCCCTGGCGGGGCGGATGTCGCTGGAAGAGGCCATCGCCCATCGGCGGTCCGTCCGCGAATTCACCCCGGAGCCGTTGACGCCCGCGGAGATTGCGCAACTCTGCTGGGCCGGCCAGGGCGTCACCGAGCCGGGCAGCGGATATCGGGCGGTGCCGTCGGCCGGGGCGCTGTTTCCGGTCGAGTTGTACGTCGTCACCGCCGAGGGCGTCGATCATTACTTGCCGAAGGGTCACCGGCTCGAACGCCATCTGGCCGGTGACCGGCGCCAGGCGTTGCAGGCGGTCGCGCTGCACCAGGAAGCGGTGGGTGAGGCGCCCGCCTGCGTGGTGATCGCGGCGGTCGTGGAACGGACGGCCCGCAAGTACGGCGAACGGGCCGAGAGGTATTGCCTGATTGAGGCCGGCCACGTCGCCCAGAACATCCTGCTGCAAGCTACGGCCTTGCACCTGGCGGGCGTACCGGTCGGAGCGTTCGAGGACAAGGACGTCGCCAAGGTGCTGGACCTGCCCAAAGACCAGCGTGTGCTCTATCTGGTGCCCGTCGGAAACCCGAAAGGATAGACCGTCATACTCGCTCTCACCAACATCGCTGAACTGGTCGTGGTTCCACCGGGGCCGATCGGCGGGCCGGCCATGGGCAAGGTTCCAACCATCGCGGACGCTGTTCTGGTGGCCGATCAGGGGCGGATTCTTCGCTTCGGACCGGCCGATCAGGTGGACGTTCCCCGCGGGGCTGCCATCGTGGACGCTCGGGGCGGCTGCGTCATCCCCGGCCTGATCGACTGTCATACGCATACTGTCTTTGCTGGCTCGCGCGAGCATGAGTTCGTCCAACGCCTGGCGGGCAAGAGCTACGCCCAACTCGCCGAAGAGGGCGGTGGGATCAAAGTGACCGTCGAAGCTGTCCGCCGGGCGAGTGTGGACGAACTGGTCGGACTCGCCTTGCCGCGGCTGCGGCGGATGCTCACCTACGGCGTGACGACCCTCGAGATCAAAAGCGGCTACGGGCTGACGGCACCCGACGAGATCAAAATGCTCGAAGCGATCCAACGGCTCAAGGCGTTGACGCCGATCGAGCTGGTCGCCAGCTACCTGGCGGCGCACACCGTCCCCAAGGAATTCACCGGCCGGGCGGAGGCGTACCTCGACGCGGTGCTCGCCCCCTCCGTGCTCCGCCGGATCACCGAGGAAGGTCTGGCGGAGTTCGCCGACGTGTTCTGCGAACGGACGGCCTTCGATTTGGAGCAGTCGCGTCGGTATCTGGAGGCGTGCAAGGCCGCCGGGCTGACCCCGCGTCTCCACGCTGATCAGATCACCCCGATGGGCGCGTCGAAACTGGCCGCCGCAATCGGCGCCGCTTCCGCCGACCATCTGGAAACTATCGACGATGAAGCGCTCGCCGCCCTGCGTGCCGCCGGCACCGTCGCGGTGCTGCTGCCGGCCTGTTCGCTGTATCTGGGCGTGGCCCAGGCGCCCGCCCGGAAGATCATCGACGCCGGCGTGCCGGTCGCCGTGGCGACCGACTTCAACCCCGGCTCCTGCATGATCGAGTCGTTGCCGCTGGCCCTGTCCATCGCCTGTACGCAGATGCGCCTGACGCCCACCGAAGCGCTGGTGGCCGCCACTGCCAACGCCGCGGCGGCCCTCCGGCGTGAGGATCGCCTCGGCGCTATCGCTGCCGGGCGGCAAGCCGACTTGGTCGTGCTGGACGTGCCCAACCATCAACGATGGCTCTACGAGTTCGGCCGTAACTGTGCGACCGTGGTCATCAAGCAGGGGCGAGTCGTGTACCAGCAGAGCTGACCGCTGCCGTGAACTCGGGACTGGGAACGTGGAACACGTCTGGATGCTCTTGATCGGATTGGTGGGGGGGCTGTCCGGCGGGTTGCTGGGCATCGGCGGGAGCATCGTCATGATCCCGCTGATGACGCTGGTGTTCGGACCGGATCAGCACCTCTATCAGGCCGCGGCGATGATCGTGAATTTCTTTGTCGCCGTCCCGGCGGTCTGGCAGCACCTGCGGGTCCGCGCCGTGATCGGCCGCGTGGTTCGCGGAATGCTCCCGGCGTCGGCGGTCTGCGTCGTTCTCGGCGTCTGGGCGAGCGAGCTCTCGGTTTTTCGCGGGACGCGCAGCGTCTATTTGACGGCGTTGTTCGGCGTGTTCCTGGTGGGCATGGCCCTGGAGGACATCCGCAGGGCGTTGACCCCCAGAGTCGCGGAGTTACCTCCCCTCGGCGACCCACCGAGGCACCACCGGTACGACGCCGCGTGGATCGTCGGAGGGCTGAACGGATTCGTGGGCGGTTTGCTGGGCGTCGGCGGCGGCATCATGGCCGTCCCTTTGCTCCAGCGCCTGGTGGGCCTGGGGCTGCGCCATGCCATTGCCAACTCGGCCGCGAACATCGTCGTGGTCGCCGCCATAGGGGCGAGCTTCAAGAACTACGCCGTGGCGACCCACCACGGTCACGTGTTGTGGGATTCCCTCCGCTTGGCTTTTCCGCTCATCCCCGGCGCCGTGGTGGGGAGCCTGATGGGGAGTCGCCTCACGCACGTACTGCCGCTGAACCTCATTCGCTGGATTTTCAACGCCTTTCTGTTGTTTGCCGCGGGGCGCATGATCCTTTATGCGTTTGGGGCGTAATCCTCCGCAGGTTTTGCGCCCTATCCGGTCAGGCCACAATTGCGCAACGGCCGGTCGTCATTGCGCTTTGGCCGGCACGGGCGGGGCGGACACGAGGTGCAGCATGCGATAGGATTTCGCAGGCTGGCCGAACTGGTGGTACTGCTCCTCCTGGAATTTGAACCCCGCCTCCAGGTAGCAGCGGATGGCCTGGCGATTGTTGGGAAAAACGATGAGCGAGACGAGGTCCGCACGGAGATCATGAAAGGCGTGGTCCAGCAGCAGCCGGATGAACGACACCCCCAGCCCCCGCCGTCGCCATGCCGGGGCGAGAATAATGTGACCGATCCACCGGTGGTTCGCCCGATTACGTAACGGATTCAGTTCCGCATATCCGAGCGGAACCTCCTCATCTTCGCCGCACATCACGAAAGGTTTGCCCCGTTCTTGGGTCCACGCCAGAACCTTTTCCGCAGTCAATGGCGCCGGCGTACTCGGGGCCAGCCAGAGCAACTCGCGGTCATCCTCGACCCAGTCGGCCACAGTCTGGGCATCGCGGGGAAGAAAGCGACGCAGATGGAGCGTTGCGGTCTCTGTGGCTGCCATGCGTTGTTCTCGCACGCCTCAACCCGATCCCATCATGCGCCACCCGCGGCGCCTTCCGGTATGATAGTCGGCAGGATCGTTGGCGGCCATCAGGGCGTTGCGGTCCGGTCGGCCCGAGGTGCGTGTCGGCCAACGCGGGGCAGTGGCAAGCCGGACCGATCCGCGTTACCTTGCCCTCGTGGCCCGACAGCGCTTGATCTCGGCGGAAGCGACCGGCCCCCAGGAGGAGGGATTGAACGTCGCCCTGCGCCCGCGGCGGTTGTGCGACATGGTGGGGCAACGCGCCGTGATCGAGAAGCTCGAAATCGCCATCGCCGCCGCCCGCGAGCGCGGCGAACCCCTCGAACACGTCCTGCTCGATGGACCGCCGGGGCTGGGCAAAACCACCCTCGCCCACGTCATCGCCCATGAAATGGGCGGGCGTAAGCCGCACGTCACCTCCGGGCCGGCCATCGCCAGACAGGGCGAGCTGATGGCCCTCTTAACCAATTTCGACACCGGCGACGTGCTGTTCATCGACGAGATTCACCGCCTGCCCAAGATCGTCGAGGAGTTCCTGTACCCCGCCCTGGAGGATTTCCGGGTCGATTTCACCATCGAGGGCGGGCTGAGCGGGCGGGTGATGAACTTCGCCCTCAAGCGTTTCACCCTGATCGGGGCGACGACGCGGGTCGGCCTGCTGTCGGGGGCCATGCGCGACCGCTTCGGCCATCGCCTGCACCTGGACTTCTACACCCCCGACGACCTGGTGACGATCCTGCATCGCTCGGCCGGTCTGTTGAAACTGAACTACGAGGAGCAGGCCTTGGTGCTGGTGGCCGCCCGCAGCCGCGGCACGCCACGCGTCGCCAATCGGCTGCTGCTGCGCGTCCGCGACTACGCTCAGGTCCGGGCCGACGGGGTGCTCACCCGCGCGGTGGCGGACGACGCCCTGGACATCCAGCAGGTGGACGCCCTGGGGCTGGACGAGCTGGACCGCGCGTTCTTGACCGCGTTGATGAAGGTGTATGGCGGCGGCCCGGCCGGCATCGAAGCCCTCGCCGCCACCATGGGACAGGAACGTGACACTTTGGAGGACGTCGTCGAGCCGTATCTATTGCAGATCGGTTTCGTCATCCGCACGCGCCAAGGCCGCCAGGCCACTCCCGCGGCCTACGAACACCTGGGCCTCCCTTTTGTGCTCCAACAGGCCCCCATCATGGGTGACCAACCGACGTTGTTCTGAATCACCCGGCGCGAATCGAGGGCCGTATTGAGGATAACCCTTCAACGTATGACTCTTTCATTCACTACACCTTGCCGGTTTATCCCGGCGCACGGAGGTATGAACCATGCCCATTGATTTCACGTTGACCGAAGAGCAGCGCCTGATGCAGGCCACCGCCCGCCGGTTTGCTCAGCACGAACTACGCCCTGTGGTCGAGCGTGCCGACAAGCTCCCCGACCCCTGG
>JBGPAW010000292.1:0-5310 GCA_041480905.1 Phycisphaerae bacterium | reverse complement strand
AGCAGGACGTATGGGATGGAAATTAGATCGCCCTTTCAGGGCTGGGGGCGGCGTTAGGGCTTCTCGCCCAGGGCGTTGCCCTGGGCTGGCCTAGAATGCCCTTTCAGGGCAAAAGATTCTGCGTTCTTACTTAGGGTTCGGTCAACGATCTTCCTACGGCTCGCATGGTCGCGGGAGGGCGAGCCTCCCGGCGAGCCGGGACTCTTATCCGAACCGCGACCGTAAGGGAGCGGTTGAAGGGTGGCGACCCCGGTCCGCTCCCTTACGGTCGCGGTTCGGCTTTTATACGCAGCGGCGTTTTTGGCTGACTACACTAACCGGGTTCAAAGTCCGAAGTGGCGAGTTCAAAGTTCCGAGTATCGTCCTACTTTGAACTTTGTACTAGAATTTATGCTAGAGACCCCGTTCTTCTCCGGCTAGAATTAGAGCGTGTGGAGACATGATGTCGGGCCTCATGCCCGCCGCGGAGGGGTACTGCAAAGAATGGAAGCAATCATGGACCAGTTTATTTCCGATCGAGACCCCGCCCCAGGCCGGTGGGGGGGGATGGCCGTGTGGTTGGTCGGTTTGTTCACGGTGTGGACCTTGGGGGCGGCTGCGGCCTTCGCTCAAGGACCTCCCCGGGCCGCCCCGGTCGTCGCGGACGTCGCCCAGGTCGATCCCGACGCCGACGCGGAGCCGATCCCGCCGGAGGAGATCCCGCTCTACGTGCCTGCGGCGCTGCCCGACAACGCCACGGAGGACGAGCTGCGCGACCTGCGGGCCGCCTGTACCTGCCTCGCCGTCGGCAGCTTGGCCAATCCGTATTCGGTGAACAGCGCCTTTCGCGGGAACCTCTACCGCCTCGACGCGGCGGGTGCGGCCCGGACCCTGTGCCGGTTCAAGATGCAACTGAACGCCCCGGCGGGAACGGCGTTGTGCTTTTACGTGTACAAATGTTCTGCGTCGTGCAGTTCGGCCACCAGCAGCTACGTGCAAGTGTGGTCGCGCACGATCACGGCGGCCGCCGCCGGCATGCAGCTCTATGATTCCGGGGAGATCGTCGGCGTCCAGTTCCAGCCCGGCGAGAAGTTCGCCCTGGGCGTAGCCTGGGGTGACGTCACCGTCGGCTACGGGCGCGACAGCACCACGTACCCGATCCCGGCCCCATCGTTCGGCACGATCGAGGGTAGTTTCGGCCTGAATTCCACCCCGTGTCCGGTGGCCTCCCCGAAGACCTTGCAGGTTTATACCGGCGGGGCGTATGCCCAGGAAATCTGCTTCAAACCGCCGCCCGGGGCGTGTTGTTCGCCGCAGGGCACTTGCACCGATACCACCGCCACCGGTGACCCGATGGACTACGACACCTGTCTGGCCTCCGGCGGTGAGTTCACCGAGCCGGGTTTCACCTGCACCGATCTGGGCGCCTTGGGCGGGTGCGGCTGGCTGGACGTCAACCAGGGCGCGTGCTGCTGGGGCCAGGACGCCGTGTGCAGCCCCGTGCAGTCGGGCGACCCGATGAACCCGTTCCTTTGCGAGTACCTGGGCGAGCTTTACGGCGGCGGAACATCGGCCTTCCACCGCAACGCGACGTGCGCCTCGGAAATCTGCCATCCCCGTGGGGCCTGCTGCCTCTTCGGCGGCGACTGTCGCGACTATCTCACCGAAACCGAGTGCCTCGACCAACTCGGCGGCGTCACCTGGTACGATCCCATCGCCTTTCCGAATATCACCTGTCAGAACGCCACCTGCCCCGCCGAAGGGGCCTGCTGCTTGCAGAGCGAAGCGTGTGAGGAACACTCGGCGACCTACTGCCAGAACGTCAACGGTACTTATTGGGGCGACGGCGTCCATTGCGACGCCCAAAATCTCATCTGCCGGACCGTCACCGGGGCATGCTGCTATACCACCTTAGATTCCGACAACTGCATCGATCCGGTTACTCAGTATTACTGCGAAGTGGAGCTGGGTGGCACGTACAAAGGCGATTACTGGCAATGTAGCTTCACTCAGTGTCCGCGATTGGGCGCCTGCTGCGACGGCCCCAACTGCCAGGAAACGACGTTCGACGCCTGCACGAACGGGGGCGTGCCGCCGTCGCGCTGGTTCGAGGGTACATCGTGTGACCCGCCTGCTCCCTGTTTGCCTCCCGGCGCGTGCTGTGTCGGCAGCGAGTGCCATCTGACCAACCTGATGGAATGCGACGCATTAGGCGGTACCTTCACTCTGGGCGGAGTCTGTGACCCCAATCCGTGCCCGCAGCCCGGAGCATGCTGCATGGCGACGGGCTGCGCGCTGAAGGACCAGATCGAGTGCGTCAACTCGAACGGGGACTTCGCCGGCGTCGGCGTACCCTGCGGCTGGGTCTGCAATCTGGGGGCGTGCTGTTCTGCCCTTGATCCGTGCGCCGAACTCACCCAGATGGCCTGCCTGACTGAGTTTGGCGAGTTCGCCGGGGCGCTGAGCATTTGCGGCGGCGAGGACGCGGCCTGCCTCGATTGCAACAGCAACGGCGTGCTCGACGCCACGGACATCGCCGGGGGCACCAGCCAGGACTGTATCCCCCGGAACGGCATCCCCGATGAATGCGACATCGCCTCCGGGACGGCCCTTGACTGCAACAGCAATGGCATTCCCGATGGATGCGACATCGCCTCCGGGTTCAGTCGCGATTGCAATGCCAACGGCATCCCGGGAGAGTGCGAGGCGGAGGCCTTCTTGTGCTCCGCAACACCGCCCACGCAGGGCACGCTGTGGCGGTCGGCGCACAACGTCATCCGGCTGACGTTCGACGCGCCCCTCACGACGCCGACTCCCGGCCAAATCCGCATCGAGCAGTTGCTGCCCGAGGGGGCCTTCGGGCCGGATATGTCGACTAACGGCTTTGCCTTTACGGTGGAGAACGACGGCGGCAACCGCCCGCGGATTCTCAAGATTCAAGAGCCGGTGTTCCCCACACCCTCGGTGCTGACCCACCGCACGTGGTACGCGATCCGCAATATCGGCGAGTGGACCGGCGTGACGTCGTTCGAGATCCAATACTTGGTGCAGATGGGGGACGTGAACAACGACGGCAAAGTGCTGGCCAACGATTTAAGCGCGATCTTCCCGAAGATCCCGACCAACCCGGCCGGCGATCAGGAGCGCGCCGACATCAATGGGGATGCCAAGGTGTTGGCCAACGACCTGAGCGCGGTGTTTCCGCGCATTCCGTCCAACACCGTGACCAAGCCCAGCGGGCACTGAGGTTTATCCCGGATCGTCGCCGCAGATGTTGTCGGCTTGGCGGGCGGAGATCACGTCTCCGAAATCGCGATCCGGACCGGCCGACTCGAAGATCGGCACCCCGCCGTTGGCTTCCACGCGACGGCGCGGTTCGGGACGGTTGCTGCGGGCCGTCAGGTAGCGCAGCGGCCGACCCCACGGATCGACGCACCGCCACTTGCCGTCGGAGAGAAACACCAGATTCGATTTGACCTTCTGGATCTGTGCCGCTGAGGCCGGCGCCGTCTGCAACGCCGCCAGCGCGGGATCGCTGGCCTCGTCGACCCGTCCGGGCGGGTAAGCCCCGGTCACTTCGGCGTACGCGGCGAGGGCGGAACCTAAGCCGTGGATCAACGCGGCCACCTGTTGCACCTTGGCCTCGTTGAGACAGTGGTCGTACAGACCCGCCGCTCCAGCCAGCACCAGCGCCAGCAACGCGGCGGCCAACACCATCTCAACCAGAGTCATGCGTCACAACCGTGGTTTCTGCGGGACCGTCAAGGCGATGGCCCGACGCACTTTCTTGCCAGATTCGCTCTCCGTCGTGAGCGTAACTGTGTAATCGCCCGGCTGCGCATAAGTGTGCACCGGCGTCGCCAGCGGCGAGGTCTCCCCGTCGCCGAACTCCCAACGATAGGCCCGCGGCTCGAACGATGCGTGGGTCTTGAACTGCACGGACAGCGGATCGCCCTCGGGACTGGAGAAAACGCGGATGCGTAACCACGGAACCTGGCGGATGACCCGCGTGAAAAACTCGTACGCTTTGGTCGGATGCCCCGCGTGCGGGCCGCCGGTCTCTTCGGGGTTCACTTCGGCGTGGTGCTCGCGCAGCCACTCCACGCAGCTCTTACCCTGTTTGCCGGTCAACACGTCCACCGAGCCGTACAGCACGTAGACCGGCTGAAACGGATCGATCCGCTCAGCCACCTCGCTCAGGTAGGCCGAATCAAAGTTCCCCTGCAGCACGGCGAGCGCCCGAAACACCTCCGGGTGCTTCAACCCGGTGTACAGCACCGCGTAATTGCCCGCCGACCAGCCCGCCAGGAGAACGCGCTCTCGCGCGATGTTGTGGCTGCCTTGGATGTGCCGAACCGTGGCTAGGATGGTCTCCTCGTCTTTCCGCTGCAGTACGACCTGCTTCTCGGCTGGCGGTGGAAAATCGCCCCGCGTGCCTTGCAGGCTGGGAGCGGCGACCACAAACCCTTTCTCCTCCGCGAGTTTCACCCAGTCTTGGATTTGCCGCAGCGGATAGTCCCAGGGCCTGGTGCCGTGGCAGACGACCAGCAGCGGCCAGGACCGCGACGCATCATAGGTGGACGGTGTGTACACCAGGTATTCGCCACCCAGGTCCGGCTCGGTCACCGGTTCGATGGGTTTGGGCACCCGCGGATCGCGGTACTGCGGGCACCCCGCCACGCCCATCACCAGCATCACGCAGAGACAGAATCGCCAAGCCGCCATCACAGCAGACCTTTCCGAAAGACCGTCAGCGCCCAAGTGGCCTCATTATATCGCTACTGTCCCGTCCGGCCATGACCTGGCTGGGGAGGGCGAGGCTCCTGCCGAGCCGATTCCGTTGCGTAACCGACAGAAGTCGGCAAAAATGAATTGTATGCCGACCCAACCACGGCCTGACCGCAAGCATCCGACGCATGGCGTTTTCATCCAGTCTATTACCCCGACTATTGTCTTCTTGACCGTCTGCACGCGCAGCCGGCAGCCGTGGCTGGCCACGGACGAGAATCACGGACTACTGCGATCGGTCTGGAGAACGGCAATGGCTTGGGTGGTTGGGCGCTATGTGGTTATGCCGGATCATATCCATCTGTTCGCCGCCCCCGACCGGCCGGAGTTGCCGCTGGACAACTGGGTGAAGTACTGGAAATCTCAGTTCACCAAGCGCCACCGCGTTTCTGAGCACCGGTGGGAGACGGACCATTGGGACACACGCCTTCGGAAGGGCGAGAGCTACGCCGTCAAATGGGAATATGTGCGGAACAATCCGGTGCGTCATGGCTTGGTGCAGCGAGCCGAGGATTGGCCGTTTCAGGGAGAGATTGCGCTGTT
>JBGPAW010000291.1:0-5318 GCA_041480905.1 Phycisphaerae bacterium | reverse complement strand
GGGCGAAAAAAGCGGAAAGGTACTGGGTAGACGGAGTCCTGAACGGTCCCCATACGACTTGGCACGAGAATGGCCAGAAGGCCGAGACGGCCAACTTCGTGGACGGCAAGCTCCACGGCATCGTGATGACCTGGGATCCCGATGGCAGGTTGGTCGCGCAGGCCCGCTATGAACACGGGGAGAAGATCGCCGCGGAATCTTCCGACCAATCTCCGGTGGTACCCCCGCCCGATAGTACTCCGTAACCGCCCCCTCCCGACCCATGCGCCGCTCTCCCGAACCGTTGCTGCGGCGGACCGCTGAGGCGTTCGCGGCGCGCTATGGGCGGGTGCCGGTCGCTTGCGGGGTGGGGCCGGGGCGGGTCGAAATCCTCGGCAATCACACCGACTACAACGGCGGGAGCGTGCTGACCGCCGCCATCGACCGGCACGTGGTGGCCGTGGGTCGGCCGATCGCTGACCCCGTCGTCCGCGTTCATGCACTGGACTTGACCGCGTCGGCCGAATTCCGCCTGGATACCCTTTCGCCCGAAGGCGGAGCGGATTGGTCCAACTACGTCAAAGCGGTGTTTGCGGTCTTGCGGCAGGCCGGCGTGCGTCTCGGCGGGATGGAACTGGCGGTCGCCGGGGACGTGCCCCTCGGCGCCGGTTTGAGCAGTTCCGCCGCCCTGGAAGCCGCCGTCGCCACGCTGATCCTGCGGATGCACCCGCACCCCCTGGAAAAGCTCGAACTGGCCCGGTTGCTGCAGCGCGGCGAGAACGAGTTCACCGGGGTGCGCTGCGGTCTGCTCGATCAGTTTGCCGCGCTCCACGGTGAGGCGGACCGTGTTATCTTTCTTAACTGTCTCACGGGCGCCCATGAGACCCTGACCCTCGGCTCGCCTGCGCCGGCCCTGGTCCTGTGCCACTCGGGCGTGTCGCGAGAGTTGGGGCAGAGCGCGTCCTACAACCTGCGCCGCGCCGAATGCGAACAGGCCGCCGCCTGCTTGAGCCGGTTGCTGGGCCGTCCGGTCCCCGGGCTGTGTACGATCTCCTCCGCGGAACTGGCCCGCCTGGCCCCGGAGGTTCCCGAGCCGTGGCGGTCGCGTGCCCGCCACGTCATCGCCGAGCACGAGCGCGTGCTGGCCGCCCGAGAGTTCCTTTGCCAAGGGGCGGTGGACCGCTTGGGGCCGCTGCTGGCCGAGTCGCACGCCAGTTCCCGCACGCTTTTCGAGAACAGTTGTCCCGCGCTGGATCGGCTGTGCGCCGCGGCGGCTCGGCAGGAGGGCTGTCTGGGCGCTCGTCTGTGTGGGGCCGGCTGGGGCGGGTGTATCCTGGCCCTGGTGGTGCCCGAGGCGGTCGAGACCTTCGTCGCCGGCCTGCGCCAGGCGCCGGAGCTCTCTACCCTCTCCCCCGTGGACATTCAGGTCTGCCGCGCGTCGCCCGGGGCCCGCGCCTGGTACCTATGATCCCCGGCGAGAAAAAGAAGACCGTCCCGTCGCCAGGCCTGTTTTAGCGGCGGGTTGCTTCGCGGGTAGCGGTGATATAGCATTTCGCCCTTCCGGCGGTCGGGGGGGGGTCTGAGTTCCGGTGAGGACGGGAAGCCCTTGCGCTGGCTTTATCGTTACGCCATCTGGCACCCGAAAACGGTGATGGTCATCGCGGTGCTGGTCACGCTGGCGATCGCCCCGGGGATTTTGCGCCTCAAAATCCGCACCGACGGTCACGCCCTGGTTCCGGCCGAAGCCAAACCGGTGGTCTTCGACCGCGCGGTCCGCGACGAATTCGGGGTGGAAGATCCTATCGTGGTGATGATCCGCGCGGACGACCCCCACGGCGTCTTCAACGCCGATACGGTTAAGCTTATTAAATCTCTGACGCAGGAATTCAAGAAGATCGCGGGGGTCCGACCGTCCGACGTCACCAGCCTGGACACCGAGCACAACTACCGCGTGTGGCAAGGCACGCTCAAGTTCCGCACCTTCCTCGACCCGCTTCCCCAGACCCGCGCGGAGCTGGACGCCCTGCGCGCCGACCTCCGGGACATCAAGCTCTACGACGGCACCATCATCGGCTTCGACGATCACTACGCCTCTATTCTGGTGGGCGTGCCCGCCCAGATGGGCCGGGCGGACTTGTACACCCGAATGCAAGACATCATCGCCGGTCTGGGGGAGATCCCCGAGGAGATTCATGTCATCGGAGCCCCCGTAGCGGAAGCCCTCCTGGGGACGCACATTCTCGAAGACCTCGGCGTGCCGGACGTCGTGCTGGGTCACCGGTTGGGCCGGGATGACGTTGCCTGGCGATTTCCGCGAAGCCTCTACGAGCTCCGCCGGCTCGTGGCCCGACGCGTCGGGCTGGCCCCGGCAGCCATCGGGATCATGATGCTGGTGTTTCTGGTCAGCTTCCGGCGCCCGATGGCCGCCATCATGCCGCTGCTGGAAGTTCTGGCCTGCCTGATCGCCGTCTTCGGGCTGATGGGCTGGTTGGGCGTGCCGGTGTATCTCACCATCGCGGTGCTTCCGGTGATTCTCACGGTGAGCGGGGTGCAGGACGAGATCCACCTGTTCAACCGCTGTGTGCGTGAGTTGCGGGAGCACCCCGAACAGGACCGCCGCCGGTCCATTCTGACCGCCCTCGACGAAATGTATCCCCCCATAGTCAAGACCACCGTGAGCACAGCGGTAGGATTCGTGTCCTTCGCGATTTCCCCGCTCGCGCCGGTCCGGGCGTTTGGCGCCTTCGCCGCGGTGGGCATGTTCTATTGCATGTTGTGGTCGTTCGCGGTGATACCGGCCCAACTGGTCATGACCGATCCGCGGCGCTGGCTGGTTTGGCGCTCCACCCGCGACGACAGCGGCCAGGCGGGCATCGCCCGGTTCTTCACCCGCTGGACCGCCGGCGTGGTACGCTGTCGTTACCTGATCCTCGGCGTGGCGGTGCTGGCGACCGTGCTGGCTCCGCTGGGCGTCCGCAAGATCATCGTTCAAGATAGCTGGATCGACGGCTTCGCCCGCAAGAGCGAGTTCTACCAGGCCACGCAGGCGTTCAACAACCAGTTCCTCGGCACACACATGCTGCTGGTCTGTCTGGACACGGGGCACAGCTCTCTCCGCGGCGAGTTGGAGCCGGAGGCGGTGGGGGATCACACGTTCTTCCTGCCTGGGGACCTGGTGTCCGATCCGGCCGCCCTGGTCGGTCTGAGCGTCGAATTCAAGCGGTCGGGCAGCCCTCTGGCCGGCGTCCCCCCGGCGTCCCCGCGCGATCCCCGCCGGATGTGGCAATCCCGCAAGTCGCGCGTGGAGACGGCCATGCGGCAGGGTGACCGCCTCGTCATCACCACCCCGCGCAAGGACGCTCTGATCAAGACCCTCATCGGTCTCGTCCCGGGCGAGAAGCTCGCTTACGAGATCACGCCGCGACGACTGACCCAACCGGACGTGCTGCGCCGGATCGGCGAACTGGAAGACTTCATCAGGGCCCACACCGCCCAGGCCGTCGGCGGGGTACTCGGCCCGCCGGATTACCTGGCCACCACGCGCTTCATGAAGCTCCGCCGGGAAGAGAAGCGCATCATTCCGGACACGCCCGACGAAGTGGAGATACTGTGGGGGGACTATGCGAACGTCCGCGGCCAGGAGCGTCTCCGGCAGATCGTGGATGCCCACTTCGCCCGCGGCCTGGTTTCGATTTTTCTGAAGAACGCCAATTTCGTTGATACGCAGCGTCTGATGGACGACGTGCGAGCCTACGAGCGCGAACATCTGACCCCGCAGGGCATCTCCCTGGAATTCGCCGGCGACGTGGCCGTCAGCCAGACCCTGATCGAGGCCATCGTCACCACCCAAGTGCGGTCGCTCATCGCCTCGCCGTTGGGCATCCTGGTGATCACCGTGGTCCTGGGCCGATCGTTGCTCTGGGGCGTGATCTCCGTGCTGCCCTGTGCGCTCGGTCTGCTGCTCAACTTCGCGGTCATCGGTCTGGTGGGCATGCCCCTGGGGGTGGCCTCGTCGATGTTCGCGAGCATGATCCTGGGCATCGGCGTGGATTACGCCATCCATCTGGTCGAGCGTTACCGTTTGGGTCGGGCCCGGGGGCTGGCCTGGGAGGCGGCGCTCACCGAGACCGTGACCCACACCGGCCCGCCCGTCCTGGTGGACGCGGTGTCGGTCTCGCTGGGTTTCAGCATCATGATGCTGTCGCAGGTGCCGGCCAACGCCCGTCTGGGCGCACTGCTCGTGCTGAGTATCGGCGGGTGCTTCGCCACGACGCTTGTGTTGCTCCCGGCGCTGGTGAGTCTCGGACACGTGCGAAAAGGACGCATGGACCCAAGGAGTCCATAGACATGTTGACGTTGACCTTTCTGGGTGTTGGCAACGCCTTTGCCAAACGCAACTTCCAGTCCAACGCCTTGGTGGAAGCGTGGCAGGGAGAGCCCGAGCGCCAGAAGGCCCCCGACCACACCCTGTTGATTGACTTCGGGACCACCGGGCCGCAGGCGCTGCATCGCCTGAAGGGCGTTCCCGGTTTTGAGTATCTGAACCGTCACGGTACGGTCGATTACCCCAGAATCGGGCACGTGTTCATCACCCACCAGCACGGCGACCACATCGGCGGGCTGGAGGAATTGGCCTTGCTGAACACTTTCGCATGCGCCGAGGCCGGCGGCGGGTTTCGGCCGCAACTGATCAGTTCGCCTGAAATCCTGGAGGACCTGTGGGAACACTCTCTCAAAGGGGGTCTGGGGGTCTTGCAGGGACGGCAAACGCGGCTGGAGGATTACTTCGTGCCATGCCCCGTCCGCCCCGGCGTGGCGGAGGCAGGCCGGTGCCCCTGGGGCGGGCGGTATGAGCTTAAGCTCTTCGAGACCGATCACGTGCGCCTGGGCGTGAAATACGATTGGCCGTCGTTGGGGTTGGTGATCCGGGAGGCCGCCTCGGATGCGTCGGTGTTCTTCTCGGGCGACACGGGGTTCGACTTTGAGGCTTACGGAGGTCTGATGGCCCAGGCCGACGTGTGTTTTCATGAGGTCCATCTGGGTGAGGAGGAGTTGGCGGTCCATTCTTCCTTGCGGCAACTGCGGACGCTGCCGGACGCGATCAAGCGGAAGACGTATCTGTACCACTACGGCGACGACTGGGACTCGGGCCCCTTCGAGGTGGTGGAGCGGGAGTTCGCCGGGTTCGCCCGCCCGTTTCACCGCTACGGGCTGTTCGGCGGGTTCGAGATGCGTTACCATGGGTAAGGTCTACCGAGGGGTGTACTTATGCCAACTATACGACGCACACCCGAGATTGTGTTACGGAACGGCAAGCCGACCGCGGTCATCCTCAATAT
>JBGPAW010000290.1:0-5331 GCA_041480905.1 Phycisphaerae bacterium | reverse complement strand
GTCTCCGAAGCACCGCAGACTGCCGTCCGCGCGGACGGACGGGAACGGAAGACGTCTCCCTCCGAAGGACCGCGCGGGCTGAAGCCCGCGGCTCAGAGTGGACGGACGAGGGCGAGCGAGTTGCTGCTCTCCTCGCGCTATGCGTGCGCCGAGTGTGGGCTGAGTTTTGAACCGCCTTCACCGCAGCTCTTCAGCTTCAACTCCCCGACCGGCATGTGCCTGACGTGCGACGGCATGGGGACCAAGTTCGACTTCGACCCGGAACTGCTCCTGCCCAACCCCCGCCGCTCGTTCCTCGGTTTGGCCATCGAACCGATGCGGACCAAGATCGGGCGGTGGCGGCGGCACATCTACCAAGGCGTCGCCGACTACGTCGGGTTCGATCTGCGGACCCCGTGGAAGGACCTGCCGCGCAAGGCCAAGGACGCCCTGCTCCACGGCACCGGCGATACGCACATCACGTTTGAATGGCGCTGGTCGGGCGGGGTGTGGCGGCACGGCGGCGTCTTCGTCGGCATCATCGCCGAACTTCACGAAAAGCACCGCAAAGCCAAGCACGCCATGGTGCGGGCCTATTACGAAAAGTACATGCGGCAGACCGTCTGCCCCGATTGCCAGGGAGCCCGTCTCAACCGACAAGCCTTGGCCGTCAAGCTTAATGGGCTGAACCTGCAACAGGTCTCGGCCATGTCCATCACCGAGGCGGCGCGGTTCTTTGACGGTCTGCAACTGAGTCCGGTCGAGCGGATCATCGCCGAGGAGGTGTTGAAGGAAATCCGCGGGCGAATACGCTTCTTGCAGGACGTCGGGCTGGACTACCTCACGCTCGACCGCACCGCCCCGACGCTGGCGGGCGGCGAGTCGCAACGCATCCGGCTGGCCAGCCAGATCGGGGCGGGATTGGTCGGCGTGCTCTACGTACTCGACGAACCGAGCGTCGGTCTCCACGCCCGCGACAATCGGCGGCTGCTCGATTCGCTGGAACGTCTCCGCGACATGGGCAACACCGTCATCATCGTCGAGCACGATGAGGAGACCATGCGCACGGCCGACCTGATCGTGGACTTCGGCCCCGGCCCGGGCGTGCGCGGCGGGGAGGTGGTGGCCGTGGGCAATATCGACAAGCTGTGCAAGACCAAGAAGTCCATCACTGGCGCGTACCTGGCGGGTCGGGATTCGATCGCCATTCCCGCGCAGCGCCGCCCGGTGCCCCCACGCCCAGCGAAGCATAAGAGGTAGTCCGACTCAAAGAAGAACCCACGTAAGCGAGAAGGGCGCCCATGAGTGACGATCTGGAGCAGTTAGAGCGGGGGATGCGGTTGCGAAGAATGACCGATGATTTGCCCAATGCAATGACTCAGGAAGAGCGTGGTCTCATGTTTCATCTGCACATGCTCGAAGCAACCCGCACGGTGACGGACCGTTTCCTCCTGAGTGAACTGTGTGACACGCTGACCCGCTACGTGTGGCGACGCGTTGAACGGCGGCAGAAGGAGGCGGCGACTTGCGAATAGCCGGCCCCTGAGGGGGACAGCTATGTCAGCCCAGGGCAACGCCCTGGGCCAAAGGCGGACACAAAAGCCCAAGCCCTGAAAGGGCGAGATGGAGGAACGCGCCTTGGCACAGTCACTCGCGCAGATTCTCATTCATATCATCTTCAGCACGAAGAACCGGTACCCTTTTCTGATTCCAGAGGTCCGGCCGGAACTCCACGCTTACGCGGCGACGGTGTTGAAAAGCTGCCAATCGCCCGCACTAACCATCAATTCCGTCGAGGAGCATATCCACGTTCTCTGCCACCTCTCGAAAAACTATGCCGCCTGTGATCTTATCGAGGAAGTCAAGACGAGCACCTCGAGATGGATCAAGACCAAAGGCGGCATCCTGCGGAAGTTCCATTGGCAGAACAGTTATGGGGTCTTCTCCGTCAGCTCGTCTCTCGTTCCGTCAGTGAAAACGTACATCACCAATCAGGAGCGACACCATCGGAGAATGACGTTCCAGGAGGAGTTCCGCAAGTTCCTGGAGAAGTATGAGGTCAGCTATGATGAACGCTACGTGTGGGACTGAGTTTAGTCCGCCCTTTCAGGGCTTACTGGTAGCGGCGCGCCCGTCACCCAGGGCGTTGCCCTGGGCTGACATAGGATGCCCTTTCAGGGCAGGGCGGGACGTGGTATCTGGAGCTTCACTGGCCCTGAAGGGGCCAGCTACAGTAGCCCAGGGCAACGCCCTGGGTTGCGGACGTGCAGAAGAGCCCAAGCCCTGAAAGGGCGAGATAGGGCAACGACGCCATATGGGTCAGTCAGGTATGATCAGCGGTACGTGGGTGGCCGAGGTTAGTCCGCCCCTTCAGGGCTGGTCGGCGTCGGCATGCCCCGTACCCAGGGCTTCGCCCTGGGCTGATATAGGATGCCCTTTCAGGGCAGGGCAACGCCCTGGGTTGCGGGGACAAGATGCGGAAGCGTAAGCGTGGAGTCATAAGCCGACCGGCCAACGACGCTTCGGTCGGAACCGTCCCCTGGCTGACCGTCGTCGGTGCCGCGCATAATAACCTCAAGAATGTCGACGTACACATTCCGCTGGGTCGATTCGTCTGCGTTACCGGCGTTTCGGGCAGCGGCAAGAGCTCGCTGGTCAACGACATCCTCCGCGAGCAGTTGGCCCACGACCTGAACGGCGTCGAGAAGGTCAACCCCGGCAAGCACCAACGCATCCTTGGCCTGGAACACCTCGACAAGGTCATCGACATTGACCAGTCGCCCATCGGCCGCACGCCGCGCTCCAACCCCGCGACGTACATCAAGGTCTTCGACGAAATTCGCGCCCTGTACGCCAAGCTGCCGGATTCCAAGGTCCGCGGCTACAAGCCCGGGCGCTTCAGCTTCAACGTCCCGTGCGGGGGCCAGGGCGGCGGGCGCTGCGAAGCCTGCGCGGGTAACGGCGCCCACCGCGTGGAGATGGACTTCCTGGCTGACGTGTGGGTCACCTGCCCGGTGTGCAACAGCCGGCGCTTCAACCGCGAGACGCTCCAAATCCTATTCAAGGGCCAGAGCATCGCCGACGTGCTGGAGATGGACGTTCAGGAAGCGCTGACCCATTTCGCCAACGTCCCCAAGATCGCCGCCATGCTGCAAACGCTCCACGAGGTGGGGTTGGACTATATCAAACTCGGCCAAAGCTCCACGACGCTCTCCGGTGGCGAGGCCCAACGCATCAAGCTCGCCCGCGAGCTGGTCAAGAAGTCCACCGGAAGAACACTATATCTGCTTGACGAGCCGACCACCGGCCTGCACTTCGACGACATCAAGAAGCTGCTCCGCGTGCTGCACGGTTTCGTGGACGCGGGCAACACCGTGGTGGTCATCGAGCACAATCTGGACGTGATCAAGACCGCCGACTGGGTCATCGACCTGGGTCCCGAAGGCGGCGAAGGCGGCGGAACCATCGTCGCGGAGGGTACGCCCGAAGAGATCGCCGAGGTCGCCGCCAGCTATACCGGTCAAGTGCTGCGTAAGCTCATCGAGCCGCGGACTTCAGGCACCCCTTTACACGGAGTGTCAAGGGTCCGTGCGGACGAACGAAAAACGGGAGCGTCGTCAACGAACGTAACACCGCGCGGACTGAAGTCCGCGGCTCGTGGCGAACCCACCGCCATCACCGTTGTTGGGGCACGACAGCACAACCTCAAGGACATCACCGTGCGCGTGCCGCGCGGCAAGACCACCGTCTGCACCGGACTCTCCGGCAGTGGTAAAAGCAGCTTCGCCATCGACACGGTGTACACCGAGGGCCAGCGACGCTACGTGGAGTCGCTCAGTGCCTACGCCCGGCAGTTCCTCGGCCGCCTTCAGAAACCGAAGGTCGAGCACGTCGAAGGCCTCTCGCCGGCCATCTGCATCGAGCAGAAATCCGCCGGGCACTCGCCACGCTCGACGGTCGGCACGGTGACCGAGATTTACGACTACATGCGCGTGCTCTGGGCCAGAATCGGCACGCCTTATTGCCCCAAGTGCGGCGTGCCCATCGGCACACAGACCAGTGACGAAATCGTGGAACGCATCCTGGCACTGGGCGAGGGCACCCGAGCTCTGCTCCTGGCCCCGATTGAGCGGGCCGCCCACGAAACTTATGCGGAGCTCTTCGCCCGCGAGCGGGCCAATGGGTTCACCCGCGCACGGATCAACGGTGTGCTGCACCGCCTCGACGAGGACATCCCGCTCGATCCGCGCCGCAAACACGCGCTGGAGCTGGTGGTGGACCGCATTGCCGTCAGACGCGCGCAGGCCGCGCGCCTCGCTGACAGCGTCGAGCAGACCCTCACCCTCGGCAACGGCGTGATGAAAGTCGTCGTCCTTGAGGAAGCTATCAGCCATCAGCTATTAGCTATCAGCCAGGGACGTTCCGAGTTCCGAGTCCCGAGTTCCGAGTCCAATCCGCCATCCGCAATCCGCAATCCGCAATTGGCCCAGCACTCAGCACTCAGCACTGGTCGGGAGTTTCGTTTCTCCCAGTTGCACTCGTGTGGTCGCTGTGGCCGAAGCTACGAGGAACTGACCCCCCACCAGTTCTCATTCAACAGTTCGCTGGGCTGGTGCCGCTCGTGCGAAGGTTTGGGCACTCAGCTTGGGGCCAGCTCCGCGGCCATCGTCATCCATCCTACGCGCTCGATCATGCAGGGGGCGCTCGCCGGCTGGCCTCGAATCGACACGCCGTCGCCGCTGCGGCGCTGCGTGCAGGCCGTCGCGGACCGTTGCGGTTTCGATCCCGAGCGGCCGTGGCATGACTTGCTCGAAGTACAACGCTTGGCGTTCTTGCAGGGCGGCGACGACGAATGGATCACGCCGAACTTCGTCGGGGTCGAAGACGAACCGGCGTGGCGGGGCGTGCGCCTCCGTTGGAAGGGCTTTTACGCGGCGATCGACCGCGCCACCCGGGCGAGTTGGCAATACCGCAAGCGCTTGGCGGAACTGGTCACGGAGGTCCCGTGCGAGGCGTGCGCCGGCAGCCGGCTGCGGCCCGAGGCACGCCACGTGCATCTCGGCGGCCGAACCCTCCCACAAATCTGCGCCATGCCGCTGGACCAAGCTCATGCGTTCTTCGGCAAGCTTAAGCTCGATACGCGCGCGCGGAAGATCGCCGGCGAGTTGCTGCACGAGATCACCGCGCGGCTGCGGTTCCTGATCGACGTGGGGCTGACTTACGTCACGCTGCACCGCTCCGCTCCGACGCTCTCGGGGGGCGAGTCGCAGCGCATCCGCCTGGCCTCGCAGATCGGCAGCGGCCTTACCGGCGTGCTCTACGTGTTGGATGAGCCTACCATCGGGCTGCACC
>JBGPAW010000289.1:0-5358 GCA_041480905.1 Phycisphaerae bacterium | reverse complement strand
GGTCACCTACCTCAATCCCATCGTCTCGCGGCTGCACGAGGTCTACGGCCCGCAAGCGGTGCGCGATCACCTGGCCATGTTCCGCCACGCGCCCAGCGTCACCGCCCCCCGACGGTGGCGCGTGTTCGCCGATCGCGCCCGGCGCCGTCCGCCGCGCGATCTCGTAGCCGCCATCGGGCGTGAGTTCGGCGTCATCACCCCGCCGGGCTTCAGCGACTGCATCAACGATGCCCAGCCGCCCTGGTCCGACGTCACCTATCTGCGGATGTACCTGGACCACCCCGCCGCAGCGTTTCAACACCTGAAGGATCCCGCGCGCCAACCGCCCTACGTGCTGTTCGACGTCGCCAAGGCCAGCCTGTACCCGGGGAAGCGCCCCAACAGGCCCTTATGGAAGGCCCTCACGGGGATTCTGCCGTTCTACCAGCGGTTCGGCATTGACGGGGCCCGCATCGACATGGCCCATGCCCTGCCCCAGCCGCTGGAGCGGATGATTCTGGACCGTCCACGCGAACTCGATCCCGACTTCTGCTTCATGGCCGAGGAACTGGGCACGCAGCACCACGCCAAGGTCTACCGCGCGGGCTACAACATTCTGATCGGTCCGAGCTGGTACATGGAACCGCGCCCCGGCGAGGGCCTGGTCCATAAGCTCGTTTACGAAATCCTGCCCGACCTGAAGGTCCCGGCCCTCGCCGCCGCCGAGACGCCCGACACGCCCCGGGCGGTGACGCGCCGCGGCGGCCGGCGCTTCGTCCGCGCCATGTGCGTGCTCAACAGCTTCCTGCCTCGCGCTGTGCCATTCATCAGTTCCGGCCTGGAATGCCTGGAGCGTCAGCCGATGAACCTCGGGTTGGACTCGAAGCCGCGCCACCAGTTCGTCCTGCCCAAGGACGATCCGTTCTACGGCAAGCTGGCATTCTTTGATCCCTTCGTGCTCCACTGGAGCAACCCCGGCGGCGAGGCGCTGGTCCGGTTGCTCGCCCAACTCGCCAGGATCAGACACGAGTACGTTCGAGATACCGTCGCGCCCGGTAACCACTTTCGTCCGCGGGTCACCAGCAGTGCACGCCACGTTGTGGCGAGCGGCTTTCTCGTGGAACGTCGGCGCCGCGCTCTGGTCATCTTGGCGAACGTGGATTTCCAGTCGCCACACCGCGCCGTGATCACCGGCCTGCCGCGATCCCTACAATCCCACCGAGACCTGGCCGTGCTGCTCCGCCTCTTCGAGAAAGCTCCGCGGCCCATCCTGCGTCGCGGTCGCCTCTGCGTAACCCTCCCTCCCGGCGACGCCCTTGTTCTGCTGATCTAAGGTCCCCTTTCGGCAACTTTCCGGGAGGAAAATCTCAAACCGGTCCGTTCAGGCGGGTGTTGAACTGGGCGTAATCGACCAAGTTAATCACGCCGCCGCCGTCGAAATCACCTGGGGCACAGCCGGGACCGAGCGGCGCGGTCCCGAAGCACTGCTGCCACAAGGCGAAGTCATACAAATCGACGTCGAGGTCGCCGTCCATGTCGCCGTCCCCACAGAGCGAGGTGGTGAGCGAAGCCGCCGGACCCTGGGCCGTTGGCACCAATTCCTGGTTTCGTGCCGTCACCCGGAAGGTGTAATTCGTCTGCGATTGCATGCCGGTCAACCGGGTGGTGCCCCACTGCGCAGCGGTCCTCCATTCCGCCGCTGCCGCCGGGATTCCCGCCGCGGAGACATACTTGCCGTTCCAGTCGGGGTCATTGGGCGACGTGGCCGTGCATTGGATCGAATAAGTCGTGATCGCGGGGTTCCCGTCGGCTGCCAGGCTAAGGTCCATCGAGTTGCAATCGAACGGACTGAGGGTCGGAGCCGCGGGCACGTTGGCCAGCGTGGCCTTGCTGTTCGTCGCGCTGTAGGCCGTTTCCACGCCGCTTTGATTGCGGGCCTTCACCTGGAAGGTGTACAGGACGTTCGGACCCAGCCCGGTGGCCGTGTCGGTCGGCGTCTGGACCCAGGCGTTGATGCCGCCGTCCCCGCCGACCGTGGCCGAGTCAAAATAGACGCCCGAAGATCCCACGGTCAGGTTGGTGAGCGTGCCCGTGGCGTTCAGCACGATGGAGTTGTTGGTCACGGTGCCGAAGGTGACGCCCGTGGGCGTTTGGATTAACGTGGCTTGGTTGCTCTCGGAGGTGTAGGCTGTCTCCGCCAAGTTCTGGTTGCGAGCCTTGGCGCGGAAGGCGTAGAGCGTGTTAGCGGTCAAGCCGGTGGCGGTATCGGTCGGCGTCTGGACCCAGGCGTTGATGCCGCCGTCGCCGCCAGTCGTCGTCGAATCGAAGTAGACCCCCGACGATCCCACGGTCAGGTTGGTGAGCGTGCCGGTGGCGTTCAGCACGATGGAGTTGAGAGTCGCCGTGCCGAAAGTCACCCCCGTGGGCGTTTCGATCAAGGTCGCCTGGCCGCTCTCGGTCGTGTACGCCGTTTCTACGCTGCTCTGGTTGCGGGCCTTGGCGCGGAAGTTGTAGAGCGTGTTCGGGGTGAGGCCGGTGGCGGTATCGGTCGTCGCTTGGACCCAGGCGTTAATGCCGCCGTCGCCGCCGGTTGTGGTCGAATCGAAATAGGCGCCCGACGTTCCCGTGGTCAGGTTGGTCAGCGTGCCCGTGGCGTTCAACACGATGGAGTTGAGGGCCACGGTGCCGAAACTCACCCCCGTGGGCGTCTCGATCAGGGTCGGCTTGCTGTTCTCGGGGCAGTAGGCCGTCTCGACGCTGTTCTGGTTGCGGGCCTTGGCGCGGAAGGCGTAGAGTGTGTTCGCGGTGAGCCCGGTGGCGGTATCACTGGTCGTCTGAATCCAGGCGTTGATGCCGCCGTCGCCGCCAGTGGTCGTGGAATCGAAATAGACACCTGAGGTTCCCGTGGTCAGGTTAGTGAGCGTACCGGCGGCGTTCAACGGGATGGAGTTGAGGGTCTCCGTGCCGAAAGTCACGCCGGTGGGGGTCTCGATGTAGGTGGCGGTGGCGGAGTTGGAAGAATAGGACGTTTCGTTCGGTGTCGGGGCGCTGTCCCGGGCCTTGACCCGATACGTGTAGGAAGTGTTGGCGGTCAAGCCGGCGTCGCTGTAGCCAGTGGAGCTTTGCCACGCACTATCCGTGCCGCCGGTGCCGCCGGAGACGAAGTCGAAGAAATACTGTACCGGAGGCGTGGCGTCGGTGGCGGTGGTGGCGGTCATGGCGATCGACGAAGTGGCGGTCGGGTAAGGCGGGGTGGCGAACGTCATCGGATTGGGCGTCGGCGGAGTGGTGTCCGGCCCCCCGCTGCCGTAGATGGCGATGATGCCGTTAATGTCGTCTGTGTCCAAGGTTCGCTTCAGCGTCTCGCAGTAGCTGACGTAGCCGTACATGGTCTTGGCGCTGTCGCCGCCGTCGTAGAGGTCCGCCAGACAGAGAAAGTGGCCTAATTCGTGGGTGGCCACGTCCCAGATGTCCATCATGCTGCTGCAGCCTCCGCTGCCGTTCCACCAGGCGTAGCTCTGGTCGTTGAACACCAGATCGCACTCGGAGATGTTTCCGCCGCTGTACCAGATGTAGGTGGCTGCCACATAGCCGCCTCCGCCGGGCGGGGTGGTGTCGAAGTAGACCAGGTTGGTGCCGTTGTTGGCCACGTCCGTCTGGGTACTGGTGCCGCCATAGGTGAAGACAAAGTCCGCCCCGGCGCTGTTCCAAGCGGCGGCGCCGTTCTGAATCTGGGTGCGCTGCGAGGCGGCGTCCCCAGCGGAAGCGTCGACGCAGTTGCCATTGATGACGTAGTTCTCCCCCATCGGGTTGGCCTGGTAAGCCCAGCTATAGCCGCACAGACCGTAGCGCAGTCCGCCCAGGGGAAGCACGAAATCTCCCTGGTACGGTTTGATCTCCGGCAGCTTGGTCCCGGTGGGCAGGGCCTGTTCGATCGCGCCCAGCACGTCGCCCAGGGGTTCGAGCGATTCCTCGACGACCCGCCGGCAAGCGGGGGCCATCCGCACCGCCTGCACCCCGTCGGTCAGGTAAGCGCCCTGAAAGCTCTGGACCAGACGGATCTCGCTGTCGCCCAGGAAAAGCAGCACGTGATCGCCCACCTCGAACACCGGCAGCACCGAGACCCGCAGAGTGACGTCGTCCACGGTGCCGCCGCTCATCTCCAACACTTCGGTGCCGGGACCGTCTCCCACCAGATACTCGTCCACCGCGACGACGATGCGGCTCTGGATCAGCTCGTGCCGGTCATCCCAGAAACTGGTGACCTCCACGACGTCGCCGAGCACGATCTGCCGGGCTTCGACCGTCAATTCGCCCACGTCGCGAGGCACCACGGCCCCAAACGCCGTACCTCCCAGAACCAAGCCCATAACCCCAACCCACGCGATCCTTGAACCGGTTGTGCGCATGACCTCCTCCTTATCATTCCCTTGACCCGCAGGCCGTTCGGAAAGCAACCGCCCCCGCTTCCGCCAGGTGCCAGAACTTTGACACCACCGTCTCCTTCGGTGACTTGCCCATCACTTCAATGGTTTAGAGTACCGAAACGGATACCGGTCGGTCAACGCAATCAAAATGCAATTATTCCAGTGGAACTTTCTCGCGCCCCCGGTCCGCGCGACGGGCGAGTGACATCAATATGTCGCAGAGGTTCAGACCCCGATTCTCACCCGGGGCGGACGGACGGGCGCAAGCCCATGTAGCGTCGCCCCTTGCGAGCGGCGCAAAGAACTTGTCATCCCGTGCAAGCAGCCTGGAAGCCGGCAAAGTCGGTGAAATCTACGTCACCGTCGCAATCGGCATCAAAGTCGGCGGCGCACTCGGCGCTGACGGCTACCTCCGGCCCCGCCAGACAGCCAACGAACCCGGCCAAATCAGTGAGGTCGACATGTCCGTCGTTGTTGCTATCAAAGCTGTGCCCGGTGAACGCCGCCATGAAGCGGACGAAATCGGCGAGGTCCACGTCGCCGTCGGAGTCGGAATCGAAGTCGGCGGCACAGTCAGGAGTGGCCGGCACGCCGGGAGCAGTCAAACATTGGAAGAATCCCTGGTAATCGCACAGGTCGATGTCGCCGTCGGCATCGGGGTTGAATTTGTACACGCCCAGCGCCGTCTTGTCGCTGTCGATGACAATGTTCACCACGGGGTCGAGTTCGTCCGTTTGCCCCGTGACCTTCCAACGGGCGAATCCCCGGTTGTCAACCGGCTCCGGTGCGGTCAACGTGACCGTAGTCCCTGGATCGTACCGGCGGAAGAACGTCGTAGGGCCGTTGTTGGTCGGGCAGGCTCCGTCCTCCGTAGCGCTCGACACGTCGTCGGTCACCGTGACGGCGACGACGCTCGGCTGCGACTGCACGGTCAACTCGTAACCGTAAATCG
>JBGPAW010000288.1:0-5371 GCA_041480905.1 Phycisphaerae bacterium | reverse complement strand
CGTTCGTGGTCGGAGATATTCCTTCTGCCGTCCCTCCGGGACTCCTGCGCGGGTGGGGCCTGGTGTTTCCCAGCGTTGAAACGCTGGGCTACTCCCGATCGTCCCTCCGGGACAGGTTAACAGCAGTGGGCTCGCCCTCCCCTGGTGCCCGGCTTGGTGGCCATGCCCATCGCTGACTTCGGCGGGAATGCCGGCCTTGTAGCGGCCGCCGCTTGGGTTTATCGTATCTTTATGCTGGCGAATCCGGACGAAGATCATGACCGGCACGCAACCCATCCGCGTCTACGCTGACACGCCGGTCTATGGCGGCGGGTTTGGGGCCATCGCCATTCATTCGCCGCAGGAGGTCATTGAACATGAAGACCAAGACATTTGATTGCATCGAGATGAAACGCCAAGGGGCGCTGCGCGTCCACGAGCGGCTGAAGGACATGACCGTCGACCAGCAGATCGAATACTGGCGTCAGCGCAGCGAGGAATTCCAGCGGGACCAGGAACGACTGCGTGCCCAGGCGCGGGGCGCGCCCGCTCCCGCGTCATTGCCGAAGTAGCAGAGGCGATGGATGACGGGCGGATTGGCGTACCCCGCGCTCAGTCGGACGGTGGGCCGGGGTCGGCGGTTTGACCAGGAGCGGCATGACGAGGCCTTCGAGCAGGTGATGCCTACCGCGACGAAGCTCGGGCTCGAATCGACCCTGCGACCCCGCGCCAGCCCATCAATAGAGGCATGAAAAAAAGACTCCCGACTCATTTTACCCCCTATCTCGCTTCCTGATCTTCTCTATGACCTCTGTGTGCTCTGTGGCAAAGAACTTGGGCTAATGGACCGCCTCCACTGCTTCGGCTGACGGGTATGGCCCGCCGTGCCGGAGCCAGTGCATGGCCCGCTTGGCGTCGTTCACCAGCAGATACAAGGCCGGCACCACCACCAGCGTCAGCACGGTTCCGACCATCAGTCCGAACGCGAGTGAGATGGCCATCGGGATCAGCGATTGCGCCTGCGTGCTGCGGTCGCAGATCAACGGCAGCACGCCGACCACGTCGCTGATCGCCGTGAGCACCACCGCCCGAAAACGCGCTTCCCCGGTCTGCCGGACCGCCTCCACGATCGGCGTCCCCGCCCGCACCAACAGGTTCACCTGGTCCACCAGCACCAGGGAGTCATTGACCACGATGCCCGACAGCGCCACCATCCCGAACAGGCTGAACAGGGTCAGGTCGTACCCCATGACCCAGTGCCCGAACAGCGCCCCCACAAACCCCAGCGGCACCGCCGACATGATCACCAGAGGTTGCAGGTAGGACCGCAGCATCCCCGCGAGAAGGGCGTAGTTGGCCAGCATCGCGATGAGGAATCCGTCCCACAGGCTGCCCACGGACTCGACGATCTGGGCGTGCTGGCCTTCCACCGTGGTTTCGATCTCGTGCCGCGCCGCCAACTCCGGCAGGTAGCTCGCCTGCAGGGCGGACACGATCTGCTCGGCGTTGGCCGTCCGCGGGTCCACGTCGGCCATTACCCGGCAGCGGCGCTTCCCGTTCTGGTGTTCGATCGCCGCATACCCCCGGACCATACGGACGTCGGCCACTTCCCGAAAAGGGATTTCGTCGCCGCGCGGGGTGTGCACCCGCATCTGTTCGATGTCGCCGAGACTGGCCCGCTCCGCGTCGGGATAGCGCACCCGCACGATGACCTCGTCGCGCCCGCGCTGCACTCGCACGGCCTCGCCGCCGTAGAACCCGCTACGCACCTGCCGGGCCAGGTCTTCGAGGGTCAGGCCCAGCGACCGGGCCGCCGGCTTGAGCGAAATCTGTAACTCCCGCTTGCCGGGGATCAGATCGTGCTCGATGCCGTACACCCCGCGAAACTCCACCAGCTTCGCCTGCAACTCGTCGGCCGCCTGGTCCAGCC
Organism: Phycisphaerae bacterium; assembly: GCA_041480905.1. Lineage (GTDB taxonomy): Bacteria > Planctomycetota > Phycisphaerae > UBA1845 > UBA1845 > JAAEQG01. The sequence continues at coordinate 3,462 of JBGPAW010000288.1, read as the reverse complement.
GCTGCAAGTCGGGGCCCAACAGCCGGATTTCGAGAGGCTTCTCCGTGGGGCCGGGCTGGACCCGCGCCAGCACCAGCGAACCGGCCTCCGGCATCTCCCCGATGTGTCGTCGCCAGCGGTCGATGATGACGGTGCAGTCGATCTGCCGCTGCTCCGTGGGCATCAGCTCGATCATCACCTCCGCCAGGTTGCTGCCGTACGCGGAAACGTAGCCCGGATGCTCGCCCACGATGGAAAAAGTCTGTCGCACCACCGGCCCGGACCCGGCCGGTTTCAGCTCCGCGTCCGTGTTCAGGGCCACCGCCGCCTGCTCGATCCGCTCCACGGCGGCCCGCGTCGTCTGGGCCGACGTGCCCTCCGGGAACCGCACCCGGGCGCGCAGCGTGTTGCCGTCCATCTCCGGGAAAAGCACCAGCGGGGTCCGCCCGCCAAGCATCAGTCCCGCCAGCAGCACGAGCACCGCGAGCGTCACGCACAGGGTCAAACCGCGCGCCTCGGTGGCGCGGCGACACAACGGGCGGTAGAGTCGGGCCAGGAATCCTCCCACGCCGCGATCCACGAACCGCCGGATCCGACCGTGCACCGCGTCCACCTTGGGGTGTACCCCGCCGGCGGCGTGCAGCAGATGCGCCGGCAGCACGCCGAAGGCCTCCGCCTGCGACGCGATCAGCGAAACGATCACCACAATCGGCAGGATGGCGATGAGCTTGCCCATGATCCCGCTTACGAACAACAGGGGCAGAAAGGCCACGGTCGTGGTCATGGCTGTGCCCATCACCGGCAGGGCCACGTCGGCCGTTCCCTCCAGCGCGGCCACCTTGGGCGTGTCCCCCGCTTGCACGCGCACGTCGAACCGGTCGCAAATGATGATCGAGTCATCCACGACGATTCCCGTGACCATGATCAGGCCCAGCAGGCTGATCATGTTCAGCGACTCCCCCAACAGGTGCATGGCGATCAGCGACCCGGCGAACGACACGGGAATTCCCAGTGCGACGTACCACGACAAACGCAGGTTCAAGAACAGGGTGAGCAGCACGCACGCCAACACCATGCCCGTCAGCCCGTCGTTGATCAGCATGTTGATCCGCGCGTCGATCTCCGGCGACGTGTCCCCCCACACCGACAGATGGATTCCCTCGGGCAGCGTCGTCCGCTTCCGCGAAACGTAGTCGCGCACCAACGCGGCGATCTTGCTGGTGTCCTGTTTCGGTGTCTTGTAAACGCTGACCATGGCCGCGGTCTGCCCGTTGAACCGTCCCCACCGCGTGCTCTCTTCAAAACCGTCGGTCACCGTCGCCACCTGGTGCAGGCGCACCAGCGTGCCGTCCGGCCGGGCGATCAGCACCAGGTCCTCGAAGTCGCGGGCGTTGTAGCGCTGCCCCACGGTCCGCAGAGTGATCTCCTCGTTGCGCGTCCGCAGGGTGCCCGCCGGCAGGTCCAGCGTGTTCCGGCTCACCACGGCCGCCACGTCCGCAAACGACAAGCCGTAGCGCTGCAAGGCCTCGTGGGAGATCGCGAGGGTGATCTCGTAATTCCGAATGCCCGAGATGTTGATCGAGCTGATCTCCTTGTGGGCCAGCAGTTCGTCGCGAACTTCCTGCGCCACTGCGTGCAACGTCCGTTCCGGCATCTCGCCGGAGATGGCAACGTTAATCACCTGGGAACGGACGATCTCCTCTGTGACGATCGGGATTTTCGTCTCCTGGGGCAGGGTGGTGATCCGGTCCACGCGGTCCTTGATTTCACGCAGGACTCGCGCGGGATCGTCCGTTCTTTCGTGCAGCTCCGCGATGAGCCGCCCGTGGTTCTCCGCGGCGAACGATTGCACCGTCTTGACGCCGGCCACGCCCTGCACCGCCTCCTCCAGCTTGGTGCAGACCCCCTGCTCCACCTCTTCCGGGCCGGCTCCGGGATAATCCACGTCGACGGAGACCCGGTCGAGCGAGAACTCCGGATAGGTCTCACGCACCAAGTGACGCGCGCTCAGGACCCCAGCCAGCAAAGCGCAGAGCATCAGCAGGTTGGCCAAAACCGGGTTGTTGACGCTCCCGGAAATGATGCGGCGGAGAAAACCCATGTTACCGGGTCAAAGACCTGTCCCGCGTTCTTGCCGAGGACCGCCGCGGCCCGCACTGGCCAGGACCTCCCGCGGGCACGCCCCGGAGGACCGGGCCAGGGAGCTCTCTGCCTGCCGGCGGATCGGCATCCCCGCCACCGCCCGGGGCAGAGGAGAAACCACGATTTCCTCGCCCGCCCGCAACTCGCAAACCGCCGGCGCCGCGTTCGGGTCCCCGGCCGCCGCCGAGGAGTCCCGATCGAAATCGACCAGCACCTGGTCCCCGACGGTGCGTAGCACGGGCACCCGGCGAATGCCCAGGCGGCCCTCCTCGCTCCCCGCCCGGTTCCCGTCAGCCTCGAAGACGTAAACAAACTTGGGCTCGTCCCGGCCGTCGCCGTCGTACACCGCGGAGCGCGGGATGACCAGGGCGTTGAGCAGCGGTTCCGCCGGAATCTCCACTTTGCAGAACATGCCTATGGAAAGGGGCAGGTTAGCCTGCCCGCTCTCCAGGTGCAGCCCGCGCATCACGTCCCTGATCTCTACGACCACTTGGGCCGTGCGGGTGGTCTCGTCCAGACGCTCGAGCCGCGTGACCGGTCCGCGCCACACGTACTCCCGGTCGTGGAGCGACCAGGTGATGGCCGCTTCGGGGGCCGCGCCCCAATCCTGACCCACGGCACGGGCGAAGGCCCGCAGGTTCGTCCAGCGCAGCTCGCGCGGATCGACCCCCGCCGCCAGTTCCAAAGCCTCCATGTCGGTCAGCGCGGCGATTTGGAAACTGGCAATGACCACCTGTGACTGCTGAGCCGTCACCGCGTCTACCCGAGCGTCGAAGGGACAGAGGATTCTGGTCTTTTCGACGCTCAGTTCCGCTTCCTCTAACTGGGCCCGTTTGGTCTCCAAGGCCGCGGTGGTCTCCTCGACCTCCAAAGGGATCATCGCCAATTGACTTTCGTAGGCCAGCACGGCGTCCGCCTGCCGGAGATAGCGATCTTGTGCCAGTTCCAACTCCGGGTCGGTAACTCCCGCCCCCTCCTTGCGGAGGGTCTGGTCGCGTTCGAGATTGGTGCCGGCCAACGCTTCTTGTTGCTTCGCCAAGGCGAGGCGTTGCTCAAGACTCACTTTATTTCGCTCGTGCAATCGAAGTTGGGTTTCCAGTCGCCGGATGTCAGCCTCGACCTGCCGCACTCTGGATTCATAGACGCGCCCGTCAATCTCGAACAGCAACTCGTCTTTGGCGATGAGGTTCCCCACCGCCAGCGCTTCATGGACCTTGAGCAGCCGCCCACCGACCTCCGGGATGATTTTGACCTGTCGCTTGGGCCGAATGGTGCCGTACCCTACGATGGGGGCCTCGAAGACCACCGGTTGGACGGCGAGGACCTGGACCTGCGGTACGG
>JBGPAW010000287.1:0-5388 GCA_041480905.1 Phycisphaerae bacterium | reverse complement strand
TGGACGGTCACCGCAGAAGTCCCGCTGTTGGGGATCGTGAAGTTGCCGTTCCCGTCGGCGTACACGGTGGTTCCGCCCTGAATACCCACCTTCGCCCAGGGATAGGTGACCAGCGACTCCGGATTACATTCCGCCGACTTGGCCCCCTCCGTGGCCATCCCCTGCACGTTGCCGGTAATGTCGGTGAAGATGATGACGGGCTCCTGATACAGGATCTTGCCGGTCGTGGCCTCGCATATGTAACGCCACTTCTCGTAGCCGGCGTCGGTTCGGTCATTCTCCCCGATGAAGGTGACGGCCAAGGTCGGCTGGACCACTTCGTCGTTGACTCCGGCCCAGATCACCGTCTCCAAGGCCGCGAATCGCGTCATCCCCGTGTTCGCCTGAGTGGCCGGGTCGAATGGGACGGAGGCTGCCTCGGGCACGAAATCACCCAGGTCCTTCAGACTGGATGCCGCCAGCACCACCGGGAAATCCACGTCGTTGCGCGCCACCACCCGCAAGTCGGAGCGGAACACCGGAATCCCGTTCTTGTATTGTGCGTACCGGACCAGGGTGAACTTGTACCGGCCGGTTTCCGGATCGTACATGAGGGGCTGGGGCAGGGCCCCCTCCGTGCCCACACCGACCGGCTCGAGGTCGTCGGGGGATACGCCGAAGACCGCGGCGTAGTTCACCCGAACCTGCTCGGCGGCGTCTTCGGGAGTGGCGCCGTACGCGAACGGCGCCCCGTACAGGCGCGTGATTCGCGGACCTTCCTGGTAGGCCTGCACCGCCGGGAAATCCGCCTGCAACTGCTGCAGCGCCTGGGCCGCCGTCTGCGCAGTCGGTCCGGCGGCCAGGGCGCCGCTACTCACCACGAGAACCGTTGCCACCATCAGACAAGCTGTGCGTCCTTTCATGTTTGCTTCCTTTCCAATTAAGAACACACGAGAGACTGCCCACGAACGGGTTGTCCGCGGCGAAGAAACACCCCCCTTCCCCCTGGCCGGACGAACAGCCCATTCACACCAACCGGCATTGTACCAAGGGGACCCGAGATTTGGGCGTCCCACCCGCGGGTATTTCGCGCGCGGGGCAACAATTCTTTACGGTCCAACGCGGGTTCATAAAGTATCAGGACAATTTGTTTGGTCAGGACGGAATTGGCGGAGTGGGCCGGTAAGCCGAATTCCGTTCGCTCTCTTTCGGGAGCGGGCGATCATTTCTCTAGGCCGACGGTCGCCCGTCGGCTCGTGCGCCCTACCCGCGGCTTCTGATCCGCCGGCGGCGGATCGTCGAGACGGGCCGCCTCTCGCCGCTTACTTGGGCTTGCTGGCGGTGGGGTTTACCCTGCCACAACCGTCACCGGTTGCGCGGTGCGCTCTTACCGCACCATTTCACCCTTACCAGACCAAGCGGTCTGGCGGTGTCGTTTCTGTGGCACTTTCCCTCGGCTCGCGCCGGGTTGGCGTTACCAACCACCGTGCCCGGTCCAGTTCGGACTTTCCTCATCCTTGACCCATAGGCGGCCAAGGACGCGATCGCCGCAGCCCACTCCGCCAATCACAATTCTATCATCCCAGCCACCGGAATCCATCGGGCATGCGTTCACCTGGGACCTGGCCCGGATGATTCGCCACAAAGACCCCAAGACACGAAGAGGCTCTTTGAGAATCAACCCCCGCGCGCCACTGCAACCTTCCCACCCCCAACTCTGCATTCTCCATTCTCAATTCTCCATCCTGAGTTCTTCTTGGTGTCTTCGTGCCTTCGTGGCCTACTGGGCTTTCCCGCGTCCGGCTCGGTCCGGGGTATGAACAATCCCGGCGGGGGGTTCTCCAGGGAGCGAATTATGGCGTGGGTGCCTGCGGCGTGGTCTTTGCCGGTTTGACGTCCTCCAGCATCTTCGGGAACCGGGCGATGAGGGAGTCGGCCGGTGCCTCCTCGGCGGCACGCTGGAGTTGGAGGCGGCCGTAGTCCTTCAACCCGCCGTAGTATTCCGCATAGCCCAGGAGGAAGCGCAGGCGAAAGTCCTCGTGTTTTTCGAGCTTGGTGTCCAGGTCGGCCCGGCGGATGTCCAGGATGTTCGGATCGCTCACGAAGTCGTAGAGGTTCAGCTTGAAGTGGGCCACTTCGGGGAAACGCTCCAGACCCTGGGTGAGGTAATAGACGGCGCTAAGATAGTCTCCGGCCGCCAAGTAGGCATGCCCCTGTCCCAAACGGACCAGAGGATCGTCCGGGGCCAGCGCAGCCGCCATCGCGTACTGTCCGGCGGCGTTGTAGAACTCACCCTGCCGCAGGAGCGCTTCCGCCTTACGGATGCGCCGGTTCAGGTCCGTATCCACTTTCGCCGCGAAAGACCGAGGGGTCTCCTCCAGAAGTTGCTGCAGATGCGACAGGCCGGCATCGAACGGACCAGCCGGCACCGCTGCTTTCGTGGGGGTCTCCTCCCCCCCCGCCTCTTCTCCCCCCCGGGCCTCCACTGGCAGCGTCTTACGGCCTGTCGGACTTGCTCCGGCGCTGCGGACGGCCCGCTGGAAATCCTGGTACCTGCTCCCCTGCGATGGAACGAACTCGGCCGGGTTATAAGGCGCTCCCGCGCTGGGTTCGTAGGGGTTTGGTGGGGTCGGTTCGGCGACCGCGGCGGATTCTGGTTCCCCCGCGCCCGCCATAGGCGTGGTGAGCGGTGCGATGGGAGCAACCGTTTGAAGCTCCAGCGGCGAGCGTGCGGCCGACGTCTGGGGCTTACCGGTCAGCAGGTCGCGCGATGGCGCTCCGCCGAACAGCGTAGGGGCCACCTCCGGAGGGGAGGCCGGCGTACCGGTCTGAAAGAGGCGCTCCAGCAGATTCGACCGCGGCGCGGTCTGACCGCCGTAGGCTGGAGTAGGAGCGGCGTAGCCGGACCCACCCGTGGCGGTGAGGTCGGAATCGCTCCCCCCCGGACCACGCGGCAGCCCAAAGAGCGGGCTCTCCGCGAGGCGGAGGCTGGAGGAAGCTTCTTCGTTATCCGTCAAGGGGGTGAGCCAACTTGTGAGCGTGTCCGTAGGGCGAGTCAGGGGCGTGGTGGTGATCGTGGACCGGGGCAGGTAACGCGGGTCCAGCGTACCGGAGGAAGGCGTGGACTGCCCGGGATTCAACGCGAGATCCAGACTCAGCGGTTTTCCCGTGAATAAATCGACGCGGGGCACCGCCATCGCCCCGCCCAGGTTGCCGGAGGCGGCCGGCGTGACACCCCATCCCACTCCTCCGGCGCTGGTAACCGTAGACGAAGGCAGATAGAAGGGCGACACCAAGGCCGGTGATCGCCAGGCCGTAACGTCCCCCAACCCGATGGAATCACGCTGAAAAGTACCCAGTTGGGCGGTGGGCAGCGAAAGGAACAGCGAGCTGGAGTCCCGAATCGGAGAGAAGCCCCGAAAGGCCCGACCGCCGGTCACGTTCCCGGTGATGAACAGGTTGGCGGCGTTGGGGTCGGGGGAGGTCAGCGGGGCGTTGAACCCGCCGGCGCCGACCTGGTTGTTGGCGTCGAGGATCCGGCCATCGACGCGGTTGTCAACCGGGCGGGCGACTTGGGCCACGGCCGACGAGGCCGAGATCGTCAGCACTAGGACTCTCAGGAGCGCACGATAACGAGACTGCGACACGGCGTTACTCCCTCATATTCGGAGCCCGGAGCGCAAGCGACGGGTCAGCACAGTGGCACGCCAACCCGCGAACTAAGGTGCGACGGACCCCTAGAATTATAGATGCGGCTTCGCTCCGCGGCAATCTGGTCCGCCGACGCTCTCGAACGTATGATCTCGAAGATGAGGCGCTACCCCTTCCGACGCCGACAACGCCTAAGCCGCCGAGGTGATTTCGAGCGTGTGGTGCAGGCGGCTTGCAGCGCGTCCGACCAGCGTTTGGTGGTCTACGTCGTCGCGAATGGGCTCGACTTCACGCGGCTGGGTCTCAGCGTGGGCAAGCGGATTGGGCCGGCCGTCAAGCGGAACCGCGTCAAGCGCTTACTCCGCGAATCCTTTCGCTTGCTCCAGCACGAGCTTCCCGCCGGCTTGGACCTGCTCGTCATCCCCCGACCGGCGGACCGCCCGACCCTCGAAGGATACAACAGGTCCCTGCCGGAACTGATTCGCCGTGCCCACCGGAAGCTCGCGAAACACCGGCCCCGTAACGAGGGCACAGGTTGAGAGCGGGCTGAGCAGGGTCTCGATCCCCGTGGTGGGGTCGATGGCGTATAGGCTGGAGGCCTGTTCCGCCCGCAACCGGGCATCTCGCCCCACACGGTGCCGTGGCACGTCGTATGAATGCAGGGGCGAAACCGGCCCTCCGGTTTCGCCCCCGCTTTAGAATGCAAGGTTCGCGTCGGTGCGCGGCAACGGGTGAGTCGATGACCCACCCTACCCAATACGACCCTGCTGGCGATTCACTGCTCCGGGAGCAGTGGCACACCCAGGAGCCCGCGCGGCGGACCCGACTTATACCAAGCCCTGGGCCATCATGGCGTCGGCGACCTTGAGGAAGCCGGCGATGTTGGCCCCGTTGACGTAGTTGCCCGGCGTGCCGTAGCGCTCGGCCGTGTCCACGCAGCTCTTATGGATGCTCTTCATGATGCCGTGCAGCTTGGCGTCCACCTCCTCGCGCGACCAGGACAGCCGCATCGAGTTCTGGCACATCTCCAGACCAGAGACGGCCACGCCGCCGGCGTTGGCCGCTTTGCCAGGACCGTAAAGAATCTTACTCTCCAGGAAGATCTTGACGCCCTCGGGGGTGGTGGGCATGTTGGCCCCTTCCGAGACGCAATAGCATCCGTTCTTGACCAGGTTCTGGGCGTCCAGACCGTTGATCTCGTTTTGCGTGGCGCACGGCAAGGCCACGTCGCACTTGACCTCCCACAGCGGATTGCACTTGGTGTTGGGGTCAATCGCCTTGTAGGCGGCCTTGGGGTACTTGTCGGCGTATTCCTTGATGCGCCCGCGGCGGTTGTTCTTGAGGTCCATCACGAAGGCCAGCTTCTTGGGGTCGATGCCTTCCTCGTCCAGGATGAAGCCGTTGGAGTCGGAGAAGGTGAGCACCCGACCGCCGAGCTGGATCACTTTCTCCGCCGCGTACTGGGCGACGTTGCCCGAACCGGAGACGACTACGCGCCTGCCTTTGAAATCCTTGCCGCGGGTACCGAGCATCTCCTGGGCGAAGTAAACCTGCCCGTAGCCGGTGGCCTCGGGCCGGATCAGGCTGCCGCCCCAGGTCAGCCCCTTGCCGGTGAACACGCCTTCGAAGCGGTTCATCAGCTTTTTCCACTGGCCGAACATGAAGCCGATCTCGCGGCCGCCCACGCCGATGTCGCCGGCGGGCACGTCGGTGTCGGCGCTGATGTGGCGGAAGAGCTCGTTCATGAAGCTCTGGCAG
>JBGPAW010000286.1:0-5400 GCA_041480905.1 Phycisphaerae bacterium | reverse complement strand
CGAAAAGGAGGTTGCCGAGATGGCCGACGGGTACTACTTCAGCGTGGACCCGGACAATAATGGCGACCACAGCGATGGCGCCGCCGTCCTGAGCAACAGTTGGGGGTTCGCCGATGGCACGCTTCAGCCCGCCGAGGTGGTCAACGCGATCAACTATGCCGCGACCCTTGGGCGGAATGGGAAGGGTTGCCTGATTCTCTTTGCCGCCGCCAACAACGACCACACCGTCAACGGCGTGCAAGCGATGGGACAGCTCCCCACGGTGTTGACCGTCGGCGGGACCAACAGCAACGCCTATCACACCGAGTTCAGCGATGTCGGACCGGAAGTCGGGATTGCCACGCCCACCAACGACCGGGGTGACGACGGCGTCCGCCTGGGCTGGCTGGACATCACCACCACCGACAATACCGGCTCCAGCGGTTACAACGGTCTGCCGGACCTGGATTACACCAACGGTTTTGGCGGCACCAGCAGCGCCACGCCATTGGCCGCCGGCGTACTCGCCCTGATCATCTCCCAGGATGAGACGATGACGGCAGCCCAGGCGCGGGCCATCCTCCAGCATACGGCCGTACGCCTGGATGAGCCTTACGGGCGCTTCGATGGGATCACCAGCCACAGTCATCGCTACGGCTATGGGCGTGCGGATGCCGGCGCCGCCGTCGCCGCCGCTCACGCCGGCCTGCGTTGGCCCGACCGCATCCGCCAGATCAACATCACCGGCAGCGGCAACGACATCACCCTCACCTGGGACACGCCGCCCAATAACTACGCCGGGAGCCTGCTGGTGCGGGCCCTGCGCCCCTTCGCCTGGAAGCCGACGGATGGGCAGACCTACAGCCTCGGACAAGAGGTCGCGCCGGGCGTCTTTGTCGTCGCCAACGGTCCCAGCAGCATCTACATCGACGTCGGGGCCTCCAGCGGCGGATTCTTTTATGCGGCTTTCCCTAGGAGCAGCCTCGACCTTTACGGATTTGGGGCCAAGGCCCATTTGATCCGCAACGGCGTCACGCTCTTCTACGACAACAGTGAAAGCCCGGACCCCGGATGGACCCACGGCGGCGCGGGCGATGAATGGGCCCGCGGAACACCGACCTCGGTGAACTCGCCTTTTGGACAATCGGTCTCCGGAAGCGGTCCGCTGGCGGGTCTCCGCGGCGTCCGCGCGATCAACGGCAACAAATGCTGGGGCACCGACCTGCTCAGCACCTACAACCCCGATGCCGACGCCTATCTGCAAACGCCGTTGTTCAACCTGACGGGCGTGACGGTTCCCGTCTTCCTGGAATACTACGACTGGTGTCTTCTGGAAACCTACTTCGATCGCTGCACGGTCGAGGTCGTCGATGCCGACGACCAGTTGGTCGGATACCTCGACCCGGACACCGGCGGAGACTACGACTGGACGCAGCGCGTCTATGACCTGACGCCTTTCGCCAGCCAGCCCATCAAGATCCGGTTCCACATCGTTGCGGATGGCATCCTGCAACGTGATGGTTGGTTCCTCGACGAGGTCCGGGTCACCGTGGCGGCCAACATTGCCCTGCCGCCGACCGCTCAAGATGTCTACGTCGAGACCCCGGAGAACACGCCGATCAACATCACACTCAGCGGAAGTGACCCGAACCCCGGCACCACGCTCGCCTATGTGATTACGACCCTGCCGGCCCAAGGGGCCCTGTGCGATCCCAACGGCGGACCGATCACGAGCGCGCCGTACACGCTGGTGTCCAACGGCCGGGTCGTGCGTTATGCGCCGAATCCCGATTACCAGGGTCCCGACGCCTTCACCTATGAGACGTTTGACGGCGGTCTCGGGTCCAACTCGGCGACCGTCGCGATTTCGGTGGGTACGCCGCTGCTGGCGCGCGAGTTCCTTTTGAACGCCGATCCCGGCTGGATCGTCGAAGGCGGCTGGGATTTCGGCGTGCCGTCGGGAGCAGGCGGCGACCCCACCGGCGGCTTCACGGGGGTGAATGTCTACGGTTATAATCTGGCCGGAGCCTACCCCAACGGCCTGCCGGCGGAGCATCTGACAACGCTGCCATTCAATTGCACGGGGCTGTCGCGCGTCACGCTCAAGTTCGCGCGCTGGCTCGGCGTCGAGGCCGGCAACTACGACAACGCCAGCATCGAGGCGACCCGCGATGGCGTAAACTGGATGACGGTCTGGCGGAACGACAACACCGACCTCCAGGAAACGGCCTGGAGCCAGCAGTCCTATAACATTGGAACCGTCGCGGACGATCAGCCCTTTGTCCAGGTCCGTTGGACGATGGGACCGACCGACGGCAGTACCACGTTCTCGGGCTGGAATCTCGACGACATCCGCGTCTACGCTATCGGAACGCCGGATCCGAACCAACCCCCCTTGGCTTACGCCGTAGCCACGTCGACCGCCAAGAGTACTCCGACGCAAGTCACCCTCCAGGGATTCGACGAAAACCTCGACCCGCTGCTTTACACGGTTCTCTCGCTGCCGGAACACGGAACCTTGACTGATCCCGGGGCTGGGATCATCACGGTCGTTCCCCACACACTGGTAGGCGGCAACGTCGCACAATACTCTCCCGCCCCGGCCTTTGCGGGCAGCGACAGCTTCACCTATCAAGTGAGTGACGCGGTTCTGGACTCCAATATGGCGCCGGTAACGGTCGAAGTGTTGGAGTCGGCTTCCTTTCCTCTGGTCGAGGACTTTGAAAGCGGTCCGCCGTTGGCCCCGTACTGGTACGCCGTCTCGACGAAAACGGGCCGAATCCTGGTGACCAACCAATACAGTCCGCAGGGCGCCTACCACGTGACCTTGGACTCAAGCTATGAGGGCACGTACAGCCTTAACGAGTTGACGCTCGTGGTCGATCTGCTCGGGGCTACGAACGTGCTCCTCCAGTATGACTGGAAGGACTTTGGGGATGAGGTCAACGCCCTACCCGACTCCTGGGTCGGTTCGCTCGCGGGCGACGGCGTGGCCATCAGCGCCGACGGCGCCACGTGGCACCGCGTGGCGGATCTCTTTGATCCGGCGCTTCGTTCGGGCGTCAGCACCACGGAGCGCGGGGTCGGTCGTGACGTTACTTACCAGACGGTGACCCTGGATCTCGACCAGGCCGCCGCAGCCGCCGGTGTTGCCTACACCAAGACGTTCCGCATCCGCTTCCAACAGTACGACAACAACCCCATCGACGGCGACGGGATCGCGCTGGACAACATCGGCGTGCTGCAAGGAACGGGCGACCCGGTCATTACGACACCCCGTTTACCCCGTGGGGAGATCGATCAACCCTACGGGCCGGTGACGCTCACCGCCACCGGCGGCGACCTACCGTTGGTCTGGTCGACTCCGGCGGTCTATCATGAAGATGCGCTGGGAACGTCCTACTTCGCGACCAGCGGTGTGGGGCAGAACTGGACCGGCAACGATGTGGTGTACGACTACACGCTCCCCTTCGCCTTCCCCTTCTACGGAACGAGCTACACGGCGGTCAAGATCGGTACCGACGGATGGATCAACTTCGGCTCCTACGTCGGCTCCACGTGGAACAACAGCACCGTGCTCTTATCGTACAACAAACGCATTGCTCCGCTGTGGGACGACTTACGCATCGACCCCGGCCACGATATCCACGTCGACACTGCGGAGACGGGTCAAGTGACCTTTCGGTGGGATGCCGTCACCGACTCCGGCTCAGCCCCTTGTGCCTTCAGCGCCACCCTGTTCGACACCGGACAAATACGGTTCGACTACGGTCCCGGCAACACGCCGATCACCGCCACCGTGGGCATCTCCGCGGGCGACGGGGCGACCTATCTGCTCTCCACCTATAACGGTCTGCCGAATCTCGGTGACGCGGACTCGGTTTTGATCGACCTGCCGCGTTTGCCGCCCGGCATCAGCATGAGCACGGCCGGGGTCATCAGCGGAACTCCGACGGCGGCCGGGCTGTACGCGCCGCTGTTCCGCGTGGTCGACCAGTCCGCGCGGGGCGACGAGAAGGTCATCCCGCTGCGGGTCAGCTCCGGGCTCTACGGCGACTACGATTTCGACACCGACGTGGATCTGTTCGACTTCCAGAGGTTCCAGGAGTGTCTAGAGCAAACTGAACCATCGCCGACGTGCCTTGACGCTTTCGACGACGACGGCGATTCCGGCGTGAACTTGCGGGACTTTGCCGCTTTCCAACGCGCTTTCACCGGCGGTTGACGCCCCCAGACGCAACTGACCATCCGTGTGTCGGCGGTTCAAGTCCGCCTCTGCCAAAGACCATTTATCCGGCACCGCGATGCCCGGCGGTGCGGCCCGTAGCCATATTGGTGTCCCTGCTCCGGTGAGTAAACCGCAGAGCAGGACGGGACGCCACCGCGCTCTTGGCCTGGTTTGTGCTGCTTCAGAGGGAATTGGAGTTGTCCCCCGTCCGGGATAAGTATAAATGACGGAGGACGACTCATGTGAAAGGAACGGAAGCACTACACGGCGACCCAGAAGATGGCCATCCTGCGGGGACATTTCCTCGACCGGGTGCCGGTGAGCCAGGTCTGCGAACGGCACCAACTCCAGCCCACGGTGTTCTACGGCTGGCAGAAGAAGCTCTTCCAGAACGGGGTGGCCCTCTTCGAGGCTGGCAACGGCTCCTCCAAGCGGCGGCGGAATCGCTCAGAGCAAGTACTACGCTTGGCGAGGCCGGTACGGGAAGGTCAACGAGCACAACGCGTGGATTCCGCGGGACGCCTGGCTGGAGGAGTGGGAGAAGCGGGCCATCGTGGAGTTCCAGCGGCAGTACCTGCTGGAAGGGTATCGCCGGCTGACCTTCATGATGCTCGACCGGGACGTGGTGGCGACAGTCAAGAAACAGGCTATACGACGTATCATGATAGGGTGGCTTAGCCATCACGTCGGCGAGGCCTTCCCGGTCGCACCAGCGCGTTGATCCACTGCCCCACCGGCTGACGGGTGGCCGGTGGGGTGGTCCCTTTCGACTGCCTGATCGCGCATGACCACCGAACTGTCCGACCACGTCGGCGTCCGCAACGTCGCCTGCCTCCATGTGAACGACTCCAAGCAAGCGTGCGGCAGCCACGTGGACCGCCACGAGCACATCGGCAAGGGCAAGATCGGACGCCGGGGTTTCGCGCGTGTGGTCAACGACCCGCGTTTCGTCGGCCTGCCCATGATCCTCGAAACCCCCAAAGGCACCGACGGCCGCGGCACCGACCTCGACCGCGTGAACCTCAAGCGCCTCCGCCGCTTGCTCGACTGCTTCTGATCGCGCGGTCCCTCTCCCGGTGGGAGAGGGTAGGGTGAGGGCTTCCTGGCTCGTGCCCAACCGCCACGCGGACGTTTCCGGGGCCGTGTTCGAGATGCCCGCCCCCCGATTCCCTGTTAGAATCCTCCACTCGAAT
>JBGPAW010000285.1:0-5408 GCA_041480905.1 Phycisphaerae bacterium | reverse complement strand
TAAACAGGTCCGCCAGGCCCATTGCCGACTGCTCCCGCCGCCCCGACGCGCCTCTGTTTACCCGAACCACGTCACCATACTATATCGCGCCCGTCCACACAAGACCCGTACCTCCGCCCCACCGGCACCATGACCCTCCCTGTCCGCCCCCTACTGGCCGGAAGCCGGCTTGACCTCCGCCGCCCGCTCCAGCTTTGTAATCGGCGGCGGCAGGGAACGCCCCGGCAACGTGAACTGCAAGCTCAACCCCACCACCTTCGTATTACTCCCTTGCAGGAGTTTGACCAGGTCGGGCCGTTTCTGCTCCGTGAACCGCTTCTCCAGCTCGAAGCTGTGGGTGGTGATCCAGTCGGATCCTCGGGGCTCGCCGTAGCGATGCAGATAAGCACAGAGGGCCAACTCTGACGCCTCGCCCAACACTTCGTCCAGACTCGGGCACTCGCTGGCGGCGCCTAATAACTTGGCACCCTTGACCAGTTCAACCTTTAGCGGGGGGGCCGAAACGCGGGAGGACCAATCCCATTTCGCCTCCGGCAGCTTATCCCGTTCCTCCAGCCGAGTCGGGATTTGCAGCACTGGGGGCTCCGAACCCAGATTCAGGTCCACTTCGCCGTAGTAGTTCTGGGCCGTGTCATCCACTTGCACGCCACGCGGCTTTACCAGTTGCGGATCCACCACCTTTGCTTGGAACTTCAGCGGTTTTAATGACGTGTCGGTAGCGTTGAGCTTCAAGAAGTCCGACCACTCCTCGCAACTCTGGTAGAAGGTCCCTCGCGCCCCCGAGTATTCCTCCTTGCCGAGCCCCTTTTCGAGAGGCTCGAAGGCCTTGTGGGCGCGACCGGCTTCGACCAGGAAGTCCCCGAACTTCTTGTACTCCACCGTTCTCAGGGCTCCCGCTCCGCTTCCTTCCTTATCGAGGTAGGGCCAGCCGTCGAAGACCCGCTTGGACTCCTCCTTGAAATAATGGTCCTGAACCTCACAGAGGATTCCGGTCAACTCGAGACTGAGCAGGTGCTGGGCTTGTTTCTCGAACTCCGCCAATTGCCCGGTCAGTTTCTCGTCGGTGAGTCGGGCTTCCTCCCGCAGCTTCACAATCTCGCCCCACGTGATCGCTGGACGAGGTGTGGGGTCCTTGGGGAACGTCCGCGGCAACGCCATGTTCAGCCCGATGTCGTCCGCGAGCTTCCTCCAGTGCGCCACAAATCTGTCGCTCAAAACCGCCCACGGCGACGTCTTGTTGGATTTGCTGTCCTTGCGGATCGCCGCCGACAGCGACGCCTCCCCGACCCCGACGAACCAACTCAGTTCCCCGGTCTGCTTGATCGCCGACCCCATCCAGGAAGCAACTTTCTGCCAGTCTTCGTCCCCCTCGGTCTCGGGAACCCACTCGGTTGTACTTTCGTCCACCGTCCAGCCCCAGAATGGTACGGCTCCGAAGATTTCCTCCATAGCCGGCCGCAATTCGTCGGCCACGGCGTCGCGAGTGCGAGGGTCCTTGATTCGTTCGGTCAGAGACTTCCAATCCGGTGCCTCCTCCAGGAGCCGTTTCATTTTCTTGAGCTCGTGGTCTTTGTAGGCCTGCCCCCACTGCGTCGCGTAGGTCTTCATGTAAGCCTTGCAGGCCATGGTGAGATGCTCCACACATAACTCATGCAGCGGTTTCTGGTCCTTCGCGCTACTGAAGTACCAGTCCGCGTCGAACGCACGCAGGTCGCCCAGCAATAGGGCGCACTCTTCTGCCCGCTTCGCCAAGAACCTGGGCGACGCACAGGTCGGAATCTCGCCCCCGCCTTTGGTCACTCCGGCCGCCGGAGCAGCGGGAGGCGGTCGTCCCTCGCTTCCCCTTCGCCCTCTGGGAGACCGCCGATCCTGGCCGCGGGGTTTTTCCTTATCTTCTTCTTTGGGCGGCTTGCTCCGGCCTGCCTTCCGATCTTCACGCTCGTCAGCGCTCCGGGGGATATCAATATGGAACTCCGACGAAACCGTCCCGTTCCACTCCGGAACCAACTCGGCCACGCCCCAGGGATGTTCCGCGACCTTGCTCAACCGATTATCGATGCTCTCCAACAGGAGACGTCCTTTGCCACGGGCAATTAACTTGAGATGGGTGGCTTCCAGATTGCTCAATTCCTCCGGTCGCCAGACCGGCGGCAACGTTTCCAGTTCGGCGGGCGGCGACCGTTCTATGCCCTTGTCGAAGTATTCGTCCAGGTCCTCGATCCACTGGGCCGGCGTTCCCGTATCGCCGGAAGGTTCAAGCGCCAGGTGGTCGTGGACTTCCTGCAACACAGCGGCTACCGCACGGGCTTCAGCAGTCCTCTCCAGATGGTCCGAGTCCACGCCGTCCTGGCTCGGCTTGAAACTGATGATGCCGGCGTAGAGGTCATGTACTTCCCTGACCACCTTCATGAATATCTCCGGAGCCAAGTAATTCACGTGGTAGTCCTTGTCGGTCAGTTCGGATTTGCGAAGGCTGTCCCATAGCACCCGGTCCAGGCCGGGCAACCGGTCGCTCCCGGCTCCCAGGGCAGCGATCATCTTCCCGACCTCAACATCACCGGGAGACGTGGAACCGCTCGAATAAGCCTGTTGGATTTTCGTTTCGTAGACCACCCATAGGTCGCGCTGTTTCAAGAGGGCTTCGCGCAAGGATCCGATAATCGTACGCTGTCCGCTAGACGGACCTTTCCATTTCACATCGGCCAAGGCCGTGGCGAAGGTCCCATAACTACCCTCGAAGCGGTTCTTAAACTCCTGCAACGCATCAAGCGTTTGGGGATTCTCCCCGGCGGCGTTGAGCATCTTGTCGTAAGCCGTCTTCAGGTTCGCGCATTGGGCCCGGATACGCATCCACTCGGCAATCACCTGGTCCGGGTGCGTCTCGTCCAGTCGCGCATAGCCGCTCAGGTAGCCGTGCACCGCCGTCAGGGCTTTCTGGATCGTCTCCTGCGGATTGAGCGGCTTCTCGCTCAACAAACGGGCGGGATTGCGCCCCCAGGCGCCGGTCTTGACGACGTTGAAGTACTCCGTGGCCTGCTCATCGAAACCCTTCTGCTTGACGACGGAGCCGGGATCGGTAACTACCGCGCAGAGTTTTTTGAAACCGTCGTAAGTCAGTTCCTTCGGGGGGTCCGTTTCCCCGATACGCCCGTACCACGCGAGGTACTGCTCCAGAGCGTCCATGTATTTTTGGGCCGTCTGTTGGGCAGCAGGTCCGTCGCGTGGGTCGCCCAGCTTAGTCGAAGTTAAAGCTTGGCCGACATCGCTCAAGGCCGGGCCCAGCAGCCGTTGCTCGAACAGGCCCGCCCGGATGATCTTGAGATCTCTAATGGGGGCACTGGCCCGTCCGAAGGAAAGCACGTTGGCCCACACCGTACTTCCCTCCAACGAGGCCACATCCGTGCCCAGGACCGCAGACTGGTCCACGGCCTTAGACGGCGTGAATTCGATGCTCGGTGTAGTCTGCTTGGCATGCTCCCGCGGGTCGCCAATCACCTTGCTGAACTTGTACGTGCTCATCGCCCCCATCCCGAAGAACAGGACGAGCAGGGCTATGCTGCCCACTTTCAGCAGTTGGCTCAGCTTCTGATTGCGCAAGGCCTGTTGCTCGTTGCGGAAGACCAGTCCATGCTCCGGGAAGACCTTCTTGAACAGCAGGTCCTTGATAAAGTGGGGGCGCTTGGTGGGGTACAGGGTGTCCAGCGGGGAGAACTGGGCGGCGGCCTCGGCCCCCAGACGCTCGGTCAGGTGCTTGAGGATCAAGGCCCCTTCCTGCGTCGCGCTCGTAAAGTAGGCGCCCCGAAAGACCAGGTTTTTGATCGCCCGCGGGCTTTTGATCATCGGGAACAGCGTGCGGAGGTAGGTCTGTAGCGGCGGCAGCATCTGCCGGAACTCCCCCGGGAAGCTGTAGGCCAGACCCAGGTCGATCTCGTCGGCCTCGTCGTGCATCCGCCGTAAACGCAGGTCGTTGAGCCGCTCATAGAGCCGGTCGAAGTCCTCCGCGAACCGCTCCGGGTCGTACAACTCGTTGAAGTTACCCGGCTTGGACCAACCGAAGATCTGGTTCTTGAAGGTGATGTCGCGTTCGGCCCGGTCGAAGAACTGCATGAAGCCCAGAATCTTGTCGCACTTCGTCACGATCAGGTACGTGGCAAAAGTCACCCCCAGCCGGGTCTGGAGGTCACGCAGGCGTTCCAGGCTGGTGTTGGCGTCCTGCTCGATCTTCTCGGGAGCGTCTTGCAGCAGGTGGTCGGCGGACACGCACACCAGCGCTCCGTTGATGGGGAAACCCCGACGCCCTTGGCCGACCGTCCCCAGGAACGCCTCCCATTCGCGTCGGTCCGCGTCCTCCTGCGGGTTGCACAAACGGCCGGCCATGTCAATGAAGATCGCGTCCTCCGTGAACCACCAGTTGTAGTTCAGCGTGCCAAGCTGGTAGCCCTCCGGCTTGCCCGTGGAGAACGTCAGCCCGCCTTCGTTGATCAGCCGGGTCTTGCCGCAGCCGGAGTCGCCCATGACGATGTACCAGGGCAAGTCGTAAACGTCGATCCGCAGATTCTTCCGCATGTCGCGGATCGCGGCGAAGTACTTGTCGTTGTTGGCCTTGATCGACGCGCGTACGTCCATCGCCGCACGCCCGCTCTCGGCCTGGCCGGCCAACTCCGCCGCCATTTTCTTGCTCCGCTTCCGCCGGCCGCGACCGAACAACCAGGTGATCAACCAACCCAGCAGGCTGATCGCCGCCACCACGCCCGCGACGATAAGGATCAGCACAAACGTGGACGTGTGGGGAAAGATCCGCTTGAGGACGTAGATCGCCCCCAACGGCGTGCCCAGGCCGGCCATCGCCACCAGCAGGCGCACCTCCGGCGGGAGGCCCTTGAACAACTGGATCAGCTTTTTCATGGCTCGTACCTCAGACCTCGGGGAAACCGCTCGCTGGCGCCCGCGGCTCGGACCCACCGGCCACCGGACCGATAGGACTCATAGGACCGAGAGGACCAATGTACAACACTTCTCCCGGCCGGGGGGACCCTCCCACCGCTCTCAGCGGCTCAGCAGGAGCTTCGCCCTCCCACCGCTCTACGGCGGCGGCGGCGTCTCCGTCGTGGCGTGCCGCTCCCAATCCCGCCACACCTCGGCTCGCTCGGCGATTTCGCCCACCGCGACCACGGCGGAGATCGCCATGCAACGCTCGCCAGCCGAACCGTAAGCCGCGCCCATGATCGCATCGGCGGTGAAATCCAGTTCGGCGTCTGGCAGCACGACGGCATGGTTCTTCGCGCCGCCCAGCGCCTGCACGCGCTTGCCGTACTTGGCGGCCTCCTGATACACGTATTTCGCGACGGGAGATGATCCGACGAACGAGATGCCGGTGATCCCCGGATGGGCGAGCAGCGCGTTGACCG
>JBGPAW010000284.1:0-5411 GCA_041480905.1 Phycisphaerae bacterium | reverse complement strand
GTGGCCACCAGGGCGGCGGTATCCACATCGATGGTCTGATTGACGGTGGTCATCAGACCCAGTTCCATCAATTTCTTGCCCACCTCTCTCACCTTGGCCCCCATCCGCTTGAGCCCGTCGTTGAACAGTCCGAAGGTGCCGCCATAGACCCGATTGGAGGAGACAATCTCGTCGCCCGCCTGGACGAGTTGATGGGTGAGCAGGAAGATGGCCCCCATCCCCGAGGACGTGGCGATCGCCGCTTCGGTGTTTTCCAGCGCCGCCATGCGCCGCTCCAAGACCTGGACGGTGGGATTGTCCCAGCGCCCGTAGGTGAAACCGGGTTTGTCCCCGGCGGAGATCGCCGCGGCCTCCTGGGCATCGACGTAGGGATACGCCACGGACTGGTAGATGGGAACCGACATCGAGTTCGGCTCAAAGCCGGTATGACCGGCGTGAATCGCCAGCGTGTTGAACCCGCGCTTTTTCATGAAACATCTCCGGAATCTGACCTCCGCGGCGTATCGGGCCGGCCTTCGGCCCTGCGTCATCCGCCCGAATGTACGAAAAAACTCGCCGTTGTGCAACTCACGGGCGATACGTGCTTGTCGGGGTGCCGCACAAGATAGATCGGGCGTATTAGCCGGCGACCGGGTACAGCATCGGGCGACGATTCGCCGAGAGCGTGGGCTATCCGGTCGACCTGCTCGATTCGCTTCCGCCCGTTGCCGTGGAGTCCTTTGCCGGCGTGTCCAACGTCGCGGTTTTCGCCGAAATTCCGCCGGACAGCCTGGATTCTCCGACGCGAGCATCCTGCGGACCATGCAGAACGCGCGCACTCGTAACCCCAAGGTGCTCGCCGTGGAGGTCCACGCCCGAAAATGAGCGTAAAACCACAGGCCAGGACATGAACCCACCGTCTGCCCGAAATTTCACCCCGCCACAAGCTGGCGGAGCTTCTGCTCGGAGGCAGCCTCCCATAATCCCTTCCGCTCGCCGGGTTCCTCGAAAAAAGATCAAAAAGCTTGAAAAAGGGCTTGATCCGGCGAACCAGGCCGGGTATATTCGCTATGGGTAGGGATTGTAGAGAGCGAGATGTGGGAGAAGAGAGGGAGAGAGCAATCTCCACTTATACTCCTCTGAAGGTTTGTTCCGTCTAGCAAGGCGTTGTGGTGCATGGTCTGTGCGCCCATGGCGTCCAGGCCCAAGTTGTCGGCGACCTCGCGATGGGTTTTGTCACGCCCGGCAACAGGTAGCCGCCAACGCCGGAACAACCCCGTTTCTCCGCCAAGCCGTTCGCGCGATTCCTAACCTAACCTGAACCCGGGAGCTCGGGAGCATCCGGGCGGTGTTGGCGGACATGCCCCAGGGAGAGAGGGAGGTTGGAGTTATGCTGCGTTATGTATGCCTGGCCCTGATCGGGCTGATGATGGGTTCCACGTTAGCGATGGGCTCGCCGGTGTTCCTGGCGACCCAAGGACGGCTGCTTTATCGGACCGAGGGAACCGCGATCGAGACCTTCAGGCTCAGTGATGACATCACGGGGATGGCAACGGCCCCGGATGGGACCATCTGGGCTACGAGCCGGAGCGACGACGACCACGACGGGTTCCGCGAGCTTTATCAGTTATCGGACCCTCTAGGCCCGGATCCCAAGCTCACGTTTTGGGGCGATTTCTTGCAAGGCCTGACGCCGACCCTCTGGGTGATCGGAGACAGCTTGTACGGTTACCAGAAGATCGCCGGTCACCCGTTGGCGGAGGGCCAAATGATTAAGATTGATTACGACTTGCGGGGCCAGATGACGGTCGGCGCGACCGGGGCTATGGGCGTCCCCGCCAATGGGTCGGGTTACGATCCGGTCAACCACATCCTCTACGTCATCGCCGGTCGGCCGGACGGAAATCTCTATAGCGTGGACTATGGCCTGAGCCATGGTCCCGACCCCACCGCCACACTGATCGGACCGCTGGACGCGCGGATGCGCAACGGCGCGGCGGAGTTCTTTGATGATACCCTCTACGCCGCGATCCAGGGACCGTCAGGTCCGCTGAAGCTCGGCTGGATCGACACGACGACGGGGCATTTTAACAAGCTATTGGACCTGGGCCCGCCCTCGCATCGCTGCATAGGGCTGGCCATCCTGCCGGAGCCACATTCTTTCACCCTGCTGGGACTGGGAGCCGCCGCGCTGTTGCGGCGTAGTCGGCGTTAGCCCCCCCCAGCAGTCCCCGCGCCGCCCGAGTCTTACGGTGCACCCGGTTCCGGAGCCGGCACGCGGCCTAGTTCTCGATGCTCAGCAGGTCGATGTCGAAGATCAGCGTGGCGTTGGGGGGGATGGTGGGAGGGCTGCCGCGCTCGCCGTAGGCCAGGTCGGGCGGGATCAGCAGACGCCGCCGGCCGCCAACCCGCATGGAACCGACGCCTTCGGTCCAGCCGGCGATCACCCGATTCAGCCCGAACTGCACGCTGTCTCCGTGATCGAACTCAGTGCCGTCGGTCAGCCAGCCGACATAGTTGACGGTCACCTGCGAGGTGGGCTGGGGCGTTTCGCCGCGCCCCGCTTCAATGTCGATGTAGGCCAAGCCCGAGTCGGTGACGACCGGTTCGTACCCTTCCAGGGCGGGAATGTCGCCTATGCCGCCGAAGATCGGAGAATCGGAAGGAAAGCTGTTGTCGTTTGCATTGACGTTGTTGTTCTCATTCACATTGGCGTTGACGTTCTCATTCGCGTTGGCGTTCTCGTTCGCGTTCGCGTTGACGTTGACGTTCTCATTCGCATTGGCGTTGGCGTTCGCGTTCCCGTTGGCATTGCCGTTCTCAGCGGCGTTGGCGTTCCCCCCGGCATTCTCGTTGGCATTGGGGGCGGAGTTTTCGTTGCCGCCCGCCTGCGGGCGATCGAAGCTGAACACCGGCGAAGATCCCGGCTCGGGACCCAACAGATTGGAAACCTCGACGCAGCCGGATAACAGGGCCATCAACGCCGCCATCAAGCCAACTCGCCAAGCCATGAGGCCGCTCCTTGACTCGGCACCGGTCGCCCGAACACGGGGGAACCGGGCCTATCCCGTCCCGGGCGATGATACCATCTTGTAAGCTCTTGCCAATCGAGGCGTTATGGCAAGTCAAAGCTCCGAGCGTCTTACTCAAGAGTCCGTACTATGGGCTACCCCGCGGCGCGGGCTGAATTCTTAGCCCCCCAGGGGCGATAGTGGGTAGCCCAGGGCGTCGGCCCTGGGTAGACGCTTATGGGCACAAAGCTCAGCCGCTACCGCTTATGACGCCTGATGGGCCGTCCGCCCCCGCGATTCCACCAGGTCTTCTCCCGCGTGCTGCCGGGCCAGCACGCCCATGAACTGGTCCAGTTCCTCCAGCCGCCGGTAAGCGATCCGCTTGACCGCCTCGAAGCGCAAGGATTTGTTGATGCGTGCCTCCCAAAAGCGGAACTCGCGTTGGCGCTGCCAAGTTTGCAGCGCCGCCTCGATGCCCTTGCCCTCGAACGCGTGCCGACGGACCATGCCCCACAGCGCCAGGCTGCCGATCTGATCGAGATTGTCGGCCTCAGCGAGAATCTGGGCCTCCACCGCCTGCACGTAGGGATCGTTCAGTTGCCGGATCAGTAAGGCGGCGGTTTCGAGCGACCGTGGTCGGAGACGACCGGACAGGGACGTGGTGAGCAGAGCCGCGGCGAGATCGCGCTGCAGGTCGCCGGTGGGTTTGCACAGAATCTCAAGACGGGCAACGGTCCCTTCGCGGAGCTGGCAGACCCATCCCGCGTCGTGATACAGGGCGGCGGCCTCGAGAGCGGCGCGGTCCATGCGCCGCGCCGACACGCCGGTCAGCGCGGCGATGCGCCGGGCGTTCCCCGCCACCCGCTGAGCGTGTTCCCACAGGAACACGTCCTGATTCCCCTGCTGGTCCGTAAAAACCAGGTCGCGGCGGGCGCATTCCCAAATCGCGTCTTGGTGTGCCATCGCCCCTCCACCAGGTTTGCAGGACGCGATCTCTTTCCCCTGCCGGTAGCGGGAAGCTTCCAACCCGAATCTGCCGCCAGGCCGCGCGATCAGTGCAAATGTACCCACCCCCCCGCACCGGAACGATTCAGGAGACTCCGTTTTGCGGGACGACGACCACGCCCCGCCTCGACTTCCTGTTTTGTATCGAATTCACGCGTGAATAGCAAGCCCCATGCCGCGCGCTATTCCTTTGGGTGCATCACGATTCCCAGTATCGGGAGGCCGTTTTTGCAGCGGCAGTTTAGCCCGTTGCTCACAAAGCTCGAACGGTCCACCACGACCCCTTTGCGGGAAATCCTCCCGATTATTCGATCAGTTCGTAGTAGCAATTGCGTTTGCGTGGTTCCCAGCCGGCGTCGGTGAT
Source organism: Phycisphaerae bacterium (assembly GCA_041480905.1). Taxonomy (GTDB): domain Bacteria; phylum Planctomycetota; class Phycisphaerae; order UBA1845; family UBA1845; genus JAAEQG01. The sequence goes on along the minus strand of JBGPAW010000284.1, from coordinate 1,052 downwards.
GAGCCGCCGGAGTTCGGCCTCGTCGAGGCGGTAGGTGGTCCCGGCGGCGGAAACCACGTTCTCCTCCATCATCACCGAACCCATGTCATTGGCCCCGAAGAAGAGGGCCAGTTGGCCGATCTTGGGTCCCTGGGTCACCCAACTCGACTGAATGTTGGCGATGTTATCGAGGTAGATGCGCGACAACGCCAGCATGCGCAGGTACTCATGGGCGTCGGCGAGCTTGAGGTGCTTGCCGTCGGGCAGGCCGGCGTAGTCCGGCGGGAACGGGCGCACGCGCCCCAGCGGCGTATGCTCCGGCTGGAAAGTCCAGAGGATAAACGCCGTAAACCCTCCCGTTTCGTCCTGCAACTCGCGGATGCGCCGCAGATGCTCAATGCGCTCGGGAATGGTCTCGATGTGCCCGAACATCATCGTCACGCTGGTGCGCATGCCGATACCGTGGGCTTCCCGCATCACCAGCAGGTATTCGTCGGTCCGCGTCTTGCCGAGGCTGATCCTGTCGCGTACCCGGTCCACCAGGATTTCCGCCCCACCGCCCGGGATGGTGTCCAGCCCCGCCTCCTGCAGGCGCAGGAGCACTTCGCGCACGCTCAGGCCGAACATCTGGTGAAAGGCGAAGATTTCCGGTGGGCTGAAGGCGTGAATGTGAATCGCTGGATAATGCCGCTTGATGAACCGCAGCAAATCCAGATACCACTCGAACGGCAGCGTCTCGGCCGGGACCAACCCGCCCTGCATCAGGATTTGCGTGCCGCCGATGGCGACCAGCTCGTCGATTTTCCGGCCGATCTCCGCAAAAGTGAGCACGTAGCCGTCGGCGGCACCGGGATCAACCTTGAAGTTGCAGAAGATGCACCGGGCGGTGCAGAAGTTGGAGTAATTGATGTTGCGATCCACGACGTAGGTGCGATAGGGCTCCGGGTGCAGGGCCAGCGAAATCTCGAAAGCCCGCCGGCCGAGTTCGTGGATCGTACTGTCGCGGTACAGGTCGAAGGCCTCGCTCTCGGTGATCCGTCCCACCCGCGTCGAACCACGTTCCTGCGTCTGGG
>JBGPAW010000283.1:0-5425 GCA_041480905.1 Phycisphaerae bacterium | reverse complement strand
ATCGGCGTTCTTGCGGATCTTGTTCACCAGGCGGGTGATGAGTTGCTGTTGGCAGTCGGCGTTCATCACCGGATAGCCTTTCTCGTCGTGCGTCAGGCCGGTGATGTGGACGCGATACCCTTCACCGGCCTGGGTCATGTCCGGCACCAGGTCGGGGCCGGCTTTGAACGGGAGATACTCGCCGGGGGGCAGGTCGGTGTACCGGCGCGGCGAAATCCGGATCTGCTCCGGCGGCGGGATGACCACCCTCTCGGTCATGTGCCCGACGCTCTCATCCATCATGAACAGCACCGGCACGCGGTACTGCTCCGAAAGGTTAAAGGCATGGATGATCAGGTCAAAACATTCCTGGGGGCTGTTCGGCGAGAGGGCGATGATCTCGTAATCGCCGTGCGATCCCCAGCGGGCCTGCATCATGTCGGCCTGAGCCGGCAGCGTGGGCAGCCCGGTGGAGGGGCCGCCCCGCTGCACGTTGACGTACACGCAGGGCACCTCCGTCATGGCCGCCAGCCCGATGTGCTCCATCATCAGCGACATGCCCGGGCCGGAACTGACCGTCATGGCCTTGGCCCCGCCCCAAACGGCCCCTTGAATGGCGATGGACGAAGCGATCTCGTCCTCCATCTGAATGAACGTGCCGCCGGTGCTGGCGAACCGCCAGGCCAACCGCTCGATAATTTCGGTCGAAGGGGTAATGGGATAACCGGCGACAAAGTTGCACTTGGCGGCGATCGCCCCCTCGGCGGCGGCTTGGTCCCCATCGAGGTAGTGGGCGCCGACTAAGACCCCGTTGTCGTTCCCGGACACAATTCACTCCTTGGCGGGCGGCTTGGTTCCGCGGATGGCAAAATCGGGGCAGTACATCCCGCACAGATCGCACCCGGAGCATTTCGCGCCGTCGGCCACCTCCGGATAGTGATAGCCCTTGGCGTTGAACCGGGGCGACATCACCAGAACATTGAGCGGGCAAAAGTCGACGCAATAACCGCAGCCTTTGCACCGCTCGGCAACCACGAACACGCGACCGCGCGGCTTCTTCGGCGCCGCGACGACTTGTCCTTCCGCGCTCGGACTTCTCAGGGACTCTTCGTCCATCCCCCGGCTCCCGTCGGGTGCCTCGATTCAAGCACCATCAAGACAACAGATAATAGCAATTGCCGGACCAGAAACCGCTATCAGGCGAGGGGCCGGTGCGAGGCGCGAACGTCCCCGCGGCCCCCAGGCGGCCAAAAAACCCTATCGGCAAGGATCACTCCAGCCCAATACCCCCGCGACCGCCTGACCGGTCTTGGACTCCGGCCGACGCCAACGCCGCAAATCACGCGCCAACGGTGGAATAATCCCCTAGCCGATCCCCTCCCTAGGTCCGCGAGACGAGGGTATCATCGCGTCTTGTATCCAGTCCTCCAGTATCTGGGTAAGGCTGGCGATGTCGTTGATCATAAGGGCCAGGTCGCGTTCGTGACCGTGCTGGTCTTTGACGAAGCCCTTGATGACGGCCGCCTTCTCGAATCCGACGGCTTCGAACATACGGACGGCGTCGGCACTGTCCGCAATAACGCGAGCCTGAAGTTTTTCCAGTTTAAATTCATCGGCCAGCGCCACAAGTTCGCGCACGATCAAGACTCCCAGGCCCATGCGGCGGTGGGAGCGGGCGGTGACCATCCGGATTTCGCCGACATGTCGCATCCAGCCCCGCGCCACCATGTGCAGGGTACCATCGGCCACGATCCGGTCTCCATCCAGGGCCACCAACGGGACGACCCGGTTGAAATCCAGTTCCTGGGTCCACTTGCGGATCAGGTCGGCGTTGCTTACGTCATCCGCCAGGAACAGGCGGTCTTCCGGCGGGAGAGCCTGGAAGAAGCTGTAGAGCCGATTGAAGTCATTCTGCGCCAGCGGGCGGAGGACGACTTCTTGGCCGGTCTTGAGCCGCAGGGTTTTCGGGTAATTCTGCGTTAGCATGCAGCGTTTCCTTTCTGGGAGAGGTCCTTCCGGGCTAAGTTCGGAACCCCCCCCTCCCTTCCACAAAGGTATCGCGGCGGAAGGCTCGACACAAGAGCACGGCGGGCCGCTGTGTCCTCGCCCATCCGCAATTCCAGGAGGAGTAACCAGCGGCCCCAATGACGAGCCTAAAGACCAGACGCACGTTTTTGTGCTTGACTCGGACAGATCGCCCCGCGCCAACTGCTCCGATAACCAAGCATGAGGTACTCGTCTCCCGCGGCGCGCTGGTCGATAAATAGCGATAAAGGGGTAGTGCGCCATGCTCATTTCCACGCTGGCCGTGACCGGAGCTGAGCGGGTGAACGCCATCCACCGCGAGTTCGCCGGACGCACCACGTACGAGATGCTCGGCGGCCTGCTTTACCTGCTCCTCGGCCTCGGCGCCCTCATCGGCGTCCTGGTCCTGGTCAACTACCTCCAGAACCGCATTTTCCGGCATGCAGCCGCCCAGCACCGCGCCCAACTGGAAGCCAAGTTGCGCCGGCCCGCCCCGCCCCGGCCGCACTCCTGACGCCCCGCCTGGAACCCAATCCAAGTCCCAAGCTCCAAGTCCGAAGTCCAAGGTCGGGCGAGACCCCCGAGTGGTCGGTTGCCGAAACACGGTCGGGCTCTTAGAATAGCCGCTACGCGGAGAAGCGGCGCTGGCGCGGCGTCCCGTCATCAGGTCGAGAGAGGTGTCGATCCAATGCGGCGCAACCACGAAAGCGTAGGGTGCCGACGAACGCCCTCGTGGGGCGGTCCTGGAGCCCCTTGGCTGCGGAAGTCCGGGGACCGACCGGCGGCAGGACCGGGCCCGGTCGGTCTCCGCCGGCCCGGCGCATGGTTCTACCTGTTCGTGGGGATATGTGGGGCCACGCAACCCGCAGTAGCGGGCGTAGTGCGGCCACCGGAAAAGACTGAATCCCTCGAGTACGATGACCGCCGCGGAGTCTGGGTCGAGCAGGTGCCCCCAACACCCGGCACTCCCGAGGGCGACCTGCGGCTGGCGCGGGCGGACTTCACCGATGGGCGGTATGACGCCGCGTACCAAGGCATCCGCAAGTGGATCAAGACCTACGGGGATACCGATCCCTTCTATCCGGAGGCGGCGGTCCTGCGGGCCCGCGTCGAGATTGCCCGCCGCGATCACTACAAGGCCCACAAGCACCTCCAGGAGTTCCTCAACGAGTTCGGCGGGACCCCGGCGGCGGACGAAGCCGTGCACTACGAATTCGTCATCGCCGACGTTTTTCTCAAGGGGACCAAACGGAAGGTTCTGGGCGTGCCCCTGTTGCCGGGCGAGGACATTGGCATCCGCATCCTGGACGACCTGGCCGCCAATTACCCGCAAAGCTCCACCGCAGAGTTGGCCCTCAAGACCAAGGCGGACCATTTCTTCCGCAAAGGGGATTTTGCGCTGGCGGAGGTGGAGTACGCCCGCATGCAGGAGCAGTTCCCGCGCAGCCGCTACTTCCGTCATGCGGTGCGGCGGGCCGCCGACGCGGCCTTGGCCAGTTTCCCCGGCATCGAATTCGACGACGCCGCCTTGATCGAAGCGGAATCCCGCTACCGGCAGTATCTCGGCCAATATCCCGGGGTGGCTGAACAGGAAGGCGTTGGTCTGATCCTCGACAACATCCGCGAGCAGCGGGCCGCCAAAGAACTTAACATCGGCGACTATTACCGGCGCACCAAGCAGGCCAAGGCCGCGGCGTTCTACTATCGCTCCACGAACACCAACTGGCCGGAGACCATCGCCGCGCGCGAGGCCTCGCGCCGCTTGGCCGGGATGGGCTTGAGCGAGGCCCCGCCGGAAGCCGGAGCCGCGACCGGCACCGAACCAGACTTGCCGTCCGGAAACGAGGAGGCGCCATGAGCCGCAGATGCCTGATGGTCCTGGGCCTGCTCGCCGCGCTGTGCGGCGGGTGCGGGTATTCCACCGCGCGTCCGTTCAGGTCCGGAATCCAGACCGTCCACGTCGAAATGCTGGAATCCCGCGAGTTTCGACGCGAGTTGGAGTTCCAACTGACCGAAGCCCTCGTCAAGCGGATCGAAATGGACACGCCGTACAAGATCGCCCCGCTGCGCACCGCCGATACGCTCTTTTCCGGCGAGATCCTGGAAGTCCGGCAAGGCGTGTACGGAGACGATTTCAAGACCGGCCTGCCCCGTGAAAAGGGGGCCAGCATCGTGATGCGCTTCTATTGGAAGGACTTGCGCACCGGCCGCGTCCTGGTCGAGCGCGAACGGTTCGTCCATTCCGTCGAATACATCCCCCCCGTCGGCGAGACGTTCGCCAAGGGCATGGTACGAGGGCTGGACGATTTGGCCGAAGCCATCGTCGAAACGATGGAATCCAGTTGGTAGATCGCCTACAATCCAGTGGCGTGTTATGGGTACCCGCCGATTCATTCAACGGAGTTTGACACATGCCGCCAGGTGAAGGATCAGGTCCCGACAAGCCCTCCAACCGCCCCCGCGGCGGCGGGCCCAGCCTGAAGTTACCTTCCCGCGGTATTCTCAGTTGGATGATCTTTCTGGGCTTGGCCCTGATGCTGGTCGTCCTGCTCACCAGTCGGGACCAGCCGCAACGGATCGACATCAGCACGTTCTGGAGGTATGTCGAAAAAGACCAGGTCGAGCGGGTCTGCATCCGGGAGGACGGCATCGCCGGCACTCGCAAACACACCCCCGGCGACACCAACCGCGGCAATCTGGAGTTCGAGCTGCAATACCCTGCGGCGGCGATGGACTCGGAGTTCATGCGCGAATTGCGCACCGCCTTGCCCGAGGCGCGCATCGAGTTCGAGCGACGCAGCCAGCTCCTCATCACCGTGCTCTCCTTGTTCCCCTGGTTGCTGCTGGTAGCCTTCTTCTGGTTCTTCGTGCTCCGCCAACTCCGCAACGCCGGCGGCGGCGCCGGTATGCTCGGCAACTTCGGCCGCTCCCGGCACCGCGTCACCACGAAAGAGCACACCCACGTCACTTTCGCCGACGTGGCCGGCATCACCGAAGCCAAGGAAGAAGTCCAGGAGGTCATCGAGTTCCTCAAGAACCCCAAGAAGTTTCAGCGGCTCGGTGGGCGCATTCCGCGGGGAGTGTTGTTGGTGGGGCAGCCGGGGTGCGGCAAGACCCTGCTGGCCAAGGCCATCGCCGGCGAGGCCGACGTGCCCTTCTTCTCCATCAGCGGTTCGGATTTCGTGGAGATGTTCGTCGGCGTCGGCGCTTCGCGGGTTCGTGATCTGTTCAAGCAGGCCAAAGACAATTCCCCCTGCATCATCTTTCTCGATGAGATCGACGCCGTCGGTCGGCGGCGCGGGGCGAGCTTCGCCGGCGGCGGGCACGACGAACGCGAACAGACCCTCAACGCCATCCTCGTCGAGATGGACGGCTTCGAGACCGACGACCAGGTGATCGTCATCGCCGCCACCAACCGGGT
>JBGPAW010000282.1:0-5437 GCA_041480905.1 Phycisphaerae bacterium | reverse complement strand
CCCTCGTTCGGCGTCACCCACAAGGAGTGACGCTACACGGAGTGCTGCGCCGGGAGATTAAACCGACAAGCCCCGAAGACCTGGGCCACCCAACTCGCTCTTTTTTCTTGCCACCAGGACCCGAAGGCACTAAGAATGCCTCCCTGGAACAAGAACGCCGGTGACGAGAACCCTTCTCGTTCTCCGGCGCGGCCATCCGTGGTCCTTGGTGTCTTGGGGTCTTCGTGGCCCTCATCATCGGCGAGGACGGTCTATGAAATACGTTCTGGCACTCGGCGGCGCATTGGTCCTGAACGCGGCGGCTAACCTGATGATGAAACTCGGCAGCGCCAAGGTCGCGCAGGCCGGAGGGTTCCTCCGCAACGGACCGGCCGGCGCCCTGCGCACGCTGGGCTCCTCGCCGATCCTGCTGGCGGGCTTGATCTGCTTCACCCTCAACGCTCTGCTCTACATGTTCGCCCTGCAGAGCAGGGCGCTCAAGATCAGCCTGGCCTATCCCGTGATGGTGGGGGGCGGTTTCGCCATCATCGCCACCACGGCGTACTTCTGGCCGAGCCTGCGCGAGCGGCTGACCGTGGGTCAATGGTTGGGAGTGGCGCTGGTGCTAGCGGGTGTCCTCCTCATCGCCTTCCGCACCCCCGTGGGGGCGGCCGCGGGGTAGCTTGACGCCCGAGCGGGCGCAGGCGAAAATGCCCACAAGGTATGGCGTGCCGTGCTCTGCCGCCGGCCGGGGACGACGCGGGGTCCAGGCGGTCGGTGTATCCAAGGCGCCCACCCGAACGGTCGGAGCGGACAACGTCCGGACTCCGCTGCGTTGCCTGGTGATCATTCGCGGGAGTAAACGTGCATGGCTGCCCGAGCGCAAGCGAAAGGGGGAGTCAGCGGGATTCTCGTCTCGTTGATCGTGTTCGTGGCGTTGTGGTTGACCTCGACGGTGTTGCTGGTTCTGCTCTACACCGACCAGAAAGACCTCGAACTGAAGAACAGCGACCTGCGGGCCAGCGTGGACAAGACCGGGGCGGAACTCCGCGCGGCGGAGCAGGCCCGCAACGCCTTGGCCGCCGCGGCCACCGGTGAAGCCGGTGACGCGCCCGAAGCGGTCAAGTCCAAACTCCGCCAACTGGACGAGCAGATGGGCCAAGAGGGGATCCTGCCCAAGGGGGTCACGGTCGGGGATGTGTCCTACCTGCAAGCGCTGAACCTGCTCTACGAAACCTTGAAGAGCCGAAACAAGCTCCTGACCGCGTCCCAGGACAGCGCCCAAGGGTTGACCCGGCAGATCGAAGCTCTGACCGCCGCCAACACCGCTCAGCAGGCGGCTTTCGACCAGCAGATCGCCGACCTCGGCCAGAAGTTAAGCGAACTCAAGGCCTCCTGGGAGGAGTACGCCAAGAGCCGCGATCGGGAAGTGGATGGGTTCAACCAGAAACTCACCGATTCGGACGCCCGCGCCTCGCGCGACATCCAGGAGCAGCGGACCGAAAACAAGCGCTTGGCCACCAAATTCGACGAATTGCAAAACCGTTATGGGGAACTCAAAGAACGCTTGGGCACCCTGCAGATCAGGCCGCAGGAACTGATTACCGCCCGGCAGGCGGATGGGCACGTCGTGACCGCCAAACCCGGCGAAGAGGTCGTCTACCTCGACCTGGGCCGTGATGCCGGTCTGGTCTTGGGGCTTCAGTTCGCGGTCTACTCCGCGGCTTCGGGCATCCCCGCCGACGGACAAGCCAAGGCCCGCGTCGAAGTGGTCAACATCTTCGACACCTCCGCCGAATGCCGGATCGTCGAGGTCCATGGCCGGGACCCCATCCTGGAGGGCGACCTGGTGGCCAACCCCGTTTTTGATCGTGAACGCGCACTGCGGTTCATGGTGGTCGGCCGCTTCGACATCGACGGGGACGGTCAGGTCGATCCCGAAGGCGCCAGCCAGATCGAGTCGCTGATTCAAAACTGGCACGGAACGGTCACCCAGGAGTTGTCCGCCCAGGTCGACTTCCTGGTGGTGGGGGCCGCCCCTCCCAAGCCCGTGATTATCGGCGACCAGACCCCCGAGGCCCAGGCCCGCTTTGACGCCGCGAAAAAGGTCTACGACGCTTACAACGAAACGGCCCAGACCGCCCAGGCGTTGTCGATTCCCATGTTGACGCATGGCGTTTTTCTGCACTTCCTGGGTTACAGCGGTGGGCCACGGTCCGCAAGTCCTTTACTCACAAGCACCAACGATTTGACCGGACGATAAAATCGTGGTATATTGTACTGTCTGCCTATTTCAGAGGGGCTGACCGTTCGCTGGCGCGTTTGGGCGGTAGCGGGGGCTTATTGCTTCGCGTGTAGTTTTCCGGTCCGGTGAGCAGCAAGTGTGCAGTTCCAGGTAGGGAGGGGGGTGTTTTTGCCTAGATTCGAAGAAGTCAAAGAACAGATCCGCCGCAGCGTCGATTTGGTGGATCTCGTATCGAATCACGTTTCGCTCCGACGCGCGGGGCGAAACCTGAAAGGTCTTTGTCCGTTTCACAAAGAAAAAACGCCTTCTTTCCACGTCTGGCCGGAGCGGCAGATTTTCAAGTGTTTCGGCTGCAATGCCGGTGGGGACGTGTTCACGTTCGTCCAACTCATCGAGAAAGTCGAGTTCGCTGAAGCGCTTCGCATCCTCGCCGACCGTATCGGGTTGGCGTTGAAACCGAGCCGGCCCGACGCCGGCACGGCGCCCGCTATCGGGCGCGCCGACCTTTTGCGTGCGAATGAGTGGACCGCCCAGTGGTTCCACGGTGAGTTGCTTGGCGACGCTGGGGCCTCCGCGCGTGCGTACCTCGCAAGACGTTCCATCGCGCCGGAAATGGCCGAACGCTTCCAAATTGGCTTGGCCCTCGGTGACGGGCGTTTTCTCGAGGCCGCTCAGCGGGCGGGATTCAGCGGCCAACTCCTGTTAGCGGCTGATCTGGTCCGGGCGAATGACCACGGCGCCATCTACGAGACCTTCCGCGAGCGGTTGATGTTCCCGATCCGGGACGGCAGCCAGCGTTGTATCGGTTTCGGGGGGAGAACCCTGGGCGACTCGCCCGCCAAGTATCTCAATACGGCCGGCACGGAGCTCTTCGATAAGAGCCGGTGCCTGTTTGGTCTTCCATTGGCGCGGGAGGCGATGCACCAACACGGGCAAGTCGTGGTGGTCGAGGGTTACACGGACTGCATCGCCTGCCATCAGCACGGCTTTACAAACACCGTGGCTACGCTGGGGACCGCCGCCACCGAGGAGCACATGCGGGTTCTGCGTCGCCACGTGGACACCGCGATCCTGCTGTTCGATTCCGACGCTGCCGGCGAAGCCGCCGCGGAGCGAGCCTTGGGGGTCGCGTTACAGCAGAACTTGACAGTCCGAATCGCCCAGGTTCCGCGTGGCAAAGACCCCGCCGATTTCTTGCAAGCTACCGGACCTAAAGAGTTTAGCGAATTGTTGAATTCGGCGGCGGACGCGCTAGGATTCATGTGGAACCGCGTTTTGGCCCGGTTTGCGAGTCCGGGCGGAGGTTCACGTCGCCGCCAGGCAGTAGTCGAATTCGTCAACCTGGTCGGGGAGCTGGGTCGGTTTGGGGCCGTGGATGCGATTCAAAGGGGGGTCATCATCAATCAGGTTTCGCGGCTGCTGGCCCTGCCTGCTGAGGATGTGGCGGGGTTGTTCGCCCGTCGGGCTGAGCGGCGACCGCGATCAGCGGCGAAAGACGCGTCCTTACCGACCGAAGCCCGACCGGCGGGAGCGGCGCCAGATGCCGAACAGTTGGCTCTGGTGAGCATTCTGGAGGTTTTGGTCTGTGAGCCGGGTCTGCTGGGGGAGGTGGCGGAGGTTTTCCGGCCCGATCGCTTCAAGGATCCGGCCTACCGCCATATCGCAGAAGTGTTCCTGGATATGGCCGGACGGTTGGGTGAGTTTGGGGAGTCGGAGCTGCTGGCGGCTGTCGAGTCGCCGGCCGAAACCCGGTTGATTACGGACATGGTGTGGCGTGCGGGGCAGAGGGGTAATTTTGCGGCGACCCTCGCCAGTGTGAGGAAGCAGGTGGCGTTCTTGGAGGAAGTTTGGCGGAGCCGGGCGGCGGCTGAGAGTCTTCGGCAGAACCAGCCGTCCGGTGCTGCGAGCCTCACGGAAGATGAGGAGAACGCCCATTTGTCCGCCGTGCAGCAGGGTTACTCGCGGTATCATCACTTCGCGGCGGCGGGACAGTCGTTTCGGAGAGAAACTTGACGGGAGACAATCGGCCCCCGTGGGCTGGGGTTCGGATGGAGGATTGGGAATTGACCACTATCCCGGTACATACTCGGGAAGACGCGATCGGGACAGCACTCGAAGCGCTGATCGAACTCGGCAAGCAACGCGGTTACCTGACGTGGGAGAAGCTGAACTCGGTCATCCCCGATGAGGCCGTTTCTCCCGACCACCTGGAAACGATCTTGCTGCGTCTGGAAGAGCACAAGATCGACATGGTCGATGAGATCGAGGCCGATCGGTTGGAGGAGGCCGCCCGCAAAGGGAAAAAGCCCAAGCGCCCACTGGAGGAGGTGAAACCCGAGGACCACCTGGAGGAGGTCCTGATACCCGACGAGGCCCCCGCCCGGCGGATCGACGACCCCGTGCGGATGTACCTGACCCAGATGGGCGAGATTCCGCTGCTCACGCGCGACGAGGAAATCCGCCTGGCCAAGAAGATCGAGCTGACCCGGATGGCTTTCCGGCAGAAGGTGCTGGAGAACGACTTCTGCGCGGCCCAAGCGTGCGAAATTCTGCAGCAGGTGTACGACGGCCGGTTGCCGTTCGACCGGACGATGAAGATTTCCACGTCCGAACATGCGGCGAAGGGGACGGTGCTGGCCCGGATGCCGGGCAATCTGGGGACGGCGCGGGCCCTGCTGGCCCGGAACGAGGCCGACTGGATGAGTCTGAACAACGGCCGCGTGGCCGCGGCGGTCCGGCGCGAGACCCTGACGCGGATTCTGCAGCGGCGGCGAAAGACATCCAAGCTGCTCGAGGAACTCTCGCTGCGCACCAGCCGCGTTCAGCCGCTCATGCGCAAGCTGATGAACCTGAACCTGAAGATGAAGGAGCTCGAGCGGCGCCTCGAGGCCCAGAGCAAGAAACAGAACGTGGCCGATGAGGAGCTGGCCGCGATGAAGGAGGAACTCGCCGGCATTCGCTCCCTCGTTCTGGAGGACAGCCCCTCCTTGACCAAGCGGCTGACCGTCATCCAGCGCGTGTTCTCCGAGTACGAGGACGCCAAGCGCAAGCTGTCGGGCGGCAATCTGCGCTTGGTGGTGAGTATCGCCAAGAAGTACCGTAACCGCGGGCTGAGCTTCCTGGACATCATCCAGGAGGGCAACACCGGCCTGATGCGCGCGGTGGACAAGTACGAATACAAGCGCGGGTACAAGTTCAGCACCTACGCGACCT
>JBGPAW010000281.1:0-5438 GCA_041480905.1 Phycisphaerae bacterium | reverse complement strand
AATTTCAAGGCGTTGAACCCGCCGTTGTTGGTCGGGAGCTTCTGCTTGACGATGTCCGCCTCGATGGTGACGCCCAGATGGTTCGCCTGCCCGGTGAGGTCGGCGGCCTCATGGTAGTCCGTGCCCTCTTTCTTAAACCCGCTGTTCCGCAGGTAGCACCACAACACCGTCACCAGGCCCAGCTCATGGGCCACGTGGAACGCCTCGGAAACCTCTTGAATCTGCCGGGTGGATTCGTCGGACCCGTAGTAGACGGTCGCCCCGACCGCAACCGCGCCCAACTCGAACGCCTGCCGCACATTGGCGAACATGATCTGGTCGTACTTGTTGGGATAGGTCATCAGTTCGTTATGGTTGAGCTTGACGATGAACGGGATCTTGTGGGCGTACTTGCGGGCCACCGCCCCCATCACCCCCAGGGTGGAGGCCACCGCGTTGCACCCGCCTTCGATGGCCAGCTTCACAATGGCTTCCGGGTCGAAATAAATCGGGTTGGGGGCGAAGGACGCCCCCGCGGAATGCTCGATCCCCTGGTCCACCGGCAGGATCGACACGTGCCCCGTGCCGGCCAGACGACCGTGCCCCAGGATCATCTGCATGCTCTTGAGCACCGGCGTCGGGCGGTCGGTCTGGACCATCACCCGGTCCACGAAATCCGGCCCCGGCAAGTGCAGGGAACTCCGGTCGAACCCCTTGCACGTATAATCCAGCAGACTCTTGGCCTCGCTCCCGAGCAGATCAGCTATGGCGCTCATCGGACCACTCTCCAAAAAACAAGCCAAGCGCTCGTCCATGCTCCGCCCGGCCGACTCCGTCTACCCGCACCAGGTCAACTCCACCGCAGCCAACGCCTGGCCCCCAGAGCCGGTACCCCACGGTGGTGGAAATGCGGCAGTATTAAAACGGCCGGGCGATGCCCCGGCCTTTAACGAAAGCGGGTGATCGGGGTTGAACCGACGACATTCACGTTGGCAACGTGACGCTCTACCACTGAGCTACACCCGCCTGGGACGAGGCGGAAACTCCTCCACCGCTGGATCGCAGCGGCGCCCGGAACAGCGCCCCGACGCCGATGGCGAATCTTCTACTCTCCCCGGACCCGCCCGTCAAGCGTCCTCGGCCCGCGAAAAAGGGGCGGGTGCCCCATCCCTTTCGCTAAAAAGCGTGAGGGAGCATCACAACGCCCGCACCAGCCGGACAAAAGCCTCCCCCCGAGCTTCATAGTTTACGAATTGGTCATAACTAGGGCAACCGGGCGAGAACAACACCACGTCCCCCGGGCCCGCCCGCCCATAGGCCTCGGCCACAGCCTCCTGCAGGGTGGAGACCGCCGTCCCGTCGAGCACGTCAGCCAGCGCTCGCCCGCTTTCCCCCATGCAGATGGCGTGCCTGATCTTGTGCCTCCGCTGGGCCAAAACCGGCTCCCAAGATTCGCCTCGTTCCTGGCCGCCCACGATCAAAACCACCGCCTGGTCGAAACAACTCAGGGCGGCCGCCACGGCCTCCGGGCTGGTGGCTTTCGAGTCATTGTAGTAGCTCGCCCCACCGGTCTCCCGAATGAACTGCACCCGATGGGGCAACCCCCCGAAATCCGCCAGGGCCTCAACCGCCGTTCCGCGGCCCACCTCCAGCAAGGCCGCCACCCGCGCCGCCACCGCGGCATTCCGGCGGTTGTGCGGCCCGAGGATTCTCAACCTGATCGCGGCGTCATCCTTCGCCACGACCACCCGCGCCTCCGTCCGGCCGGTGAGCTCGGTCACTGACCCCAGCAGCGACGGGTCATCCGAGCCGAGCACCACCAGGTCTCCCGGACACTGGTATCGGCAGATGTTCAATTTGCAGTGCTGGTAATCGTCGAACGACCCGTGGCGGTCCAAGTGCTTGGGGACGATATTCAGGATCACGGCCATCGGCGGGCTCTTCTTCAACACGGCAAGGTCCTCGAGCTGGAAGCTCGATAGCTCCAGCACCACGAGGTCCTGCGCCCCGATCGCCTCCAGCTCTCCCAGCAGCGACCGTCCGATGTTACCCCCGAACCAGACTTGGCTCGCCCCCAATTCCCCTTGCCGGACGGCCCGTTGGAGAATCGCATCGAGCATCGCGCAGGTCGTGCTCTTGCCCACCGTACCGGTCACCCCCACGATCCGACCGCGGCACCGCTCGAAAAAAAGGTTCATCTCGCTGGTGATGGGGATGTGCCGCCGCCGCGCGTCCGACACGAACTCCGAGGTGCGTTGGTCCACCGCCGGGCTGACCACCAGCAGGTCGGCTCCGTCCAGATCGGACGGGGCATGCCGTCCACAGCGAAACTGGATGCCCAGACCGTCCAGCCGGGCGATCGACTCGCCCAGCGTGGCTGGGTCAGCCTGGTCCGTGACCACCACCCGCGCCCCCTGTCGGGCCAGCCATTGCGCCACCCCGACCCCGCCGCCGAATCGACCTAGACCCATCACGACGACGCGACGATCAACGAATTCTCCAGTCATCGGTCTAACATGCCGTTGATGTCCCGGATGAAATCCCGGCACGCCGCCTCCACACACCTCTGCCAGCCCTTACCGGCCAAAGCGGCGTACCGCTCGTCTTCGTACGCATAGATGACGCCGCGGGACGAATTCACGATCGCGCCGGTGCCGTCTCTCTTGAAGCAATGGGCCACCTGTTCCGCCGACTGGCCCTGAGCTCCATAGCCGGGGACCAGGAAGATGCAGCGGCTCAGAATGGCCCTTAACGAATCCGCGCCGGTCACGTCGCGCGGCGAGACCACCGCCCCCACGGCACTGTACCCGCAAGCACCCATCAGCGCCGCTTCTCCCGCCCACTCGTTCACCAGCCGCCCGACATGGGCGGCCATCGTGTCGCCCGATTCCAGGCGTACGTCCTGCACTTCGCGGGCCGACTCGTTGCTGGTCTGCACCAGCACGAACACGCCCTTGCCCTCGTTGCGGCACACGTCGATAAAGGGCCTCACTCCGTCCAGCCCTAGGTAGGGATTCACCGTCACCGCATCCGGTCTGAATAACCGAACCCCGGGCTTCAGTTCGCGCGGAGCTTGTGCTGCGGTCTCCGCGAGTTGCCCACGGGCGTAGGCCGTCGTCGAGTGCCCGATGTCGGCCCGCTTGATGTCGCCGATGACCAGCAGACCGGCCTGCGCCGCCGCGTGGACCAACTCGAAGTAGGCGTCCACGCCACGCCCTCCGCAAGCCTCGAAGAAGGCGATGTTGATCTTCATCACCGGCACCAGAGGGGCCACGGCTTGAATGACCTCCCGCCCGAATTCGACGAAAGCATCCGCCGCCGCCGCGGGATCGCCGCGTTCCGCCGGCGGGTAGTGTTCCCGCACGGTCTCCGGCAACCGCGCCCAGTCCGGGTCCAGTCCGACACACGTGGGCGTGCCGCGCCGGCGAATCTGCTCCTCGAGTCGATCAGCGAAGTTACGGATGGTCACCATGTCTCTTAATTCGGAGATTACGCGCGTCTAGGTAGGTGGCGTGCTGCTCACCGTATTCCGCGCGGCGTTACGCACCGTGGCCAACTCGCAGGCCAGCCCAATGGCCGCCTTCATACTGCCGGGGTCCGCCAGGTTCTCGCCCACGATATCGAAAGCCGTGCCGTGGTCCACACTGGTGCGGATGACGGGCAGCCCGAGCGTGACGTTCACCGCCGTGTTGAACGCCAGCGCCTTCACCGGGATCAGGCCTTGATCGTGGTACATGGCCACCACCCCGTCGTACCGCGCCAGCCGCGGGGGCGTGAACAGACTGTCCGCCGGAAAAGGCCCGTCCACGTCAATGCCGGCCTCGCCCGCCATGACCATGGCCGGTTTGATGATGCGCGTTTCCTCATCCCCAAACCGCCCGTCCTCGCCGGCGTGGGGATTCAGACCCGCCACCGCGATCCGGGGGTGTTCGATCCCGAACCAGTTCACCAGGGCCTCGTGCAGCAGATCGATAGGCTGGAACACGTGCCCGATGGTGAAGACGTTGCGAATCTCGCAGATGGGGATGTGCGTGCTGGCCAGCGCCACCCGCAAGCGGTCCGCCACGAACGCCATGGTCACCCGTCGGGTGTTGCACCGGTCCGCCAGCCATTCGGTGTGTCCCGGCTTCTTGCAACCGGCCATCCGCCAACTGACCTTGTGGATAGGACCGGTGACGATGGCGTCGACCCGTCCTTGCAGTGCCGCGCCCGTCGCCTCTTCCAGGAAACGCAGGGAGGCATGCCCGCCCTCCGCCGTGGGACGTTTCAGCGGCGCGGTCAAGGCGGCGTACTCGTCGAAGTCCGCCACGACCACGCCGCTGGCGACCGGCCCCACCTCTTCGTGCGGCAGACGGAACCAGAACGGGTTGATCTCCGCGGCATCTGCGGCATAGCACAGCAGCTCGTGCAACCCGTAGACGATGAACCGCCCCCGCCCCCGGACCTCCGGGTCCGCGAGAGCTTTCACGATCACCTCTGCCCCTATCCCCGCCGGTTCGCCCATGGTAATGCCGACCAGCGGTCGGTCGGGGCGCTCTCCGACCGGCTGCGGGGCACCGGGATGCGGCGGCGGTGGGTTCACAGGAATCCGTGCTCGCGGAGGGTCTCCAATGTGATTCCGCCGGCCCCCTGCCAGTTGGACAAAGTGTGCACGATCGTACGGGCGAGGATGTCGGTTTCGATATTGACCGTGTCGCCCGGCCGCCGGTCGCCCAGAGTGGTCCGATCCAGCGTCATGGGCGTCAACGCCACGTCGAACTCACTTCCCGACACGGCTGCGATGGTGAGCGAAACCCCGTCCACCGCGATCGAACCCTTGGGAATGATGTAGCGCATCAGTTCCGCGTCCGCCTCACACCACAGCGCGAACTCGCCGCCCTCCGTGATGCGCCGCGTCAGGCGGGCCTGTCCGTCCACGTGCCCCTGCACAAAATGTCCGTCCAGACGGTCGCCGACCCCCAACGACCGTTCCAGGTTCACGCGGTCGCCGGCCTGCAAGCGTGCGAGAGTCGTGGTCCGCAACGTCTCTTGGATCACGTCAAACGACAGGTGCGATCCCGCGATCCCAGTCACCGTCAGGCACGCGCCGTTGACGGCTATGCTGGACCCGAGCTTCGCGTCGTCAGCGACCGTGCCCGCGTCCAGGCGCAACACCGACCATCCGCCCCGTGGCACGAGGCTCACCACTCGGCCCATCGTTTCAATGATGCCGGTAAACACGGCGCTTGCCCCAACACCTTGCTCTCCCTATGGGATGCTACGGGACGGATCCCTCAAGTCAAGCCGTGGCGAAAGGCTCCTGACACCTGATACCGTCCGGGTCTGGCCATATCTCTTGGCGCCCTGGAAGAATTCGCGCCCCACTTTAATGGCGCGAAGCGCGCGGAGAGGGGATACTCCTGACATGAGGCGCTATTCTGTCATCTGGAACAGGAGGAACCCCGATGGACCGGGACGTT
>JBGPAW010000280.1:0-5442 GCA_041480905.1 Phycisphaerae bacterium | reverse complement strand
TCCGGCCCGCAGAACGCCCAGACCAGACCGATGACGGTGTAGTAGATCGGGAGCAATCCCGTCACCCGCAAACCGACCCCGAACGTTTCCTCCACGATCAGCGCCGTCAATGACGCCAGCAGGCCGACCAGAATCCAACGCATCATGACCGTGGGCACCGACCGTACCGTGGTCGCCCCGGCGGCCAAGGTGAAGAACAGCGCGCCGAGAACCAGAACCAGGCCTACGGAACCGAGATCGGTCCACACCTCCAGCCATTCGTTATGGGCGTGGTCCACGCGGGCGTTTAGCGCTTCGGGGTCTTGGAGGGCATCGGCGCCACTCGCCAGGGCGTCCGCTTTGCGGGTGTAACCGCCTTGGCCATGGCCCAGCAGGCGATGCTGGCCGATCAGTTCGAACGCGTAGCGCCACGCATGAACCCGCAGGCGGAACGAGGCATCTCGACCTGTGGGAGAGAAGGTGGTGATCCGTGGAAGCAGCAGCCAGACCCCCAGAACGCCGCCGAGCGACGCGACGACAAGCACGGCGAGTTTGCCGCGCCATTTCCAAGCGAAGAAGAACAAGGCCAGGAAGCCAGCCGCCAGACCCACGACGGCGCCGCGGGCATCGGCACGCCGGAACGCGGACCACAGTACCAGGAAGATGCCGAAGCACAGTACGGTAATCGCCCCCCGGCGGAACCAGCGCGGGTTGCCGAAGTCGCGTACCTGAGCCACCAGCACGCAAACGACCACCAGCATCGGGGGAATGAGGCATGCCGCCAGAAACGTCGGGTTGCCGATCGGGTAGGAGGCGCGGAGCGTGGGATTGCGTTCGTGGACGTACCCCAGGGCCATCGCCGCCGTCACCACTCCCACCCCCGCCAACCCATAGGCTCCAAACCGGGCGGACGCCCGGCTCAACCCGTGAGCCAGCACGAAAGCCCAGAGGGTGTACAGGGCGAGTTCCAGGGAACCATACAGGGCGATGTCCCCGGCCTCGGACCACACGATGCTCACGAACGACCACGCGACGTAGAAGAGCATCAAGGTCTGGGCCGCAAGCAGTGGCGGGAGGTGTTTTCTGGTCGAGACTTCCCCGATCTGATCCCGAGCGGTGGGATCGGGAAGGACCGTATCGTTCTCGTCCAATTCTTCCCCGCGCCGGGGGCGCAGGGCCAGCGCGATGCCGATGCTCAGCACCGCCAGCGCCGTGCCCATCCCGAAAACCAGGTTCTTGATTTCCGAACCGGTCGGGGTCGGCTGGGCATAATGGAGATTGAGCGTCTCTACCAGAGCACGAAACCACGAGTCCGCCGACCACTCCTTCGCTCCGTCGGGCAGGATGGTGGACGGGGCCCCGCTACTCAGCAGACAACTGCCGGCCAAGGTCAGTACGAGCAGGACGATCATCACCACGTGGCGGGGACGGATGACCTCGGGACTGGCGATGCGGATGAGGCTCACGCTCTCTTCTCCGGCGGGACCCACACCACGTCGTCGAGCTGGGCGTGTCGGTTCGCCGCCCGGGCGTAGGCGAACAACAGGTCGCCGAGACGATTCAGGTAGGGGATTACCCACGGGTCAAGGCGATGCTCTTGGCTCAACTCAACCACGGCCCGCTCGGCCCGGCGGCACACCGTGCGGGCCAGGTGCAGGCGGGCGGCCAACTCACTACCCCCAGGCAGAACGAAGTTTCGCAGCTCCGGCAATGGTTCCCACACCCGATCCAGCCAACCTTCCAAGCGTTCTATGGCCTGGACCCCAAGACGAGTCGGCGGCTGAGCGTCATTATCGGTGGCCAACTCCGCCCCGAGCACGAATAAATCGTCTTGGATGCGGCGGAGCTCAGCGGCCCGCGCGGGATCGCCGCAGGGCACGAGGGCCCAGCCGATGGCGGCGTTCAACTCGTCGACGCCGCCATAGGCGACCACCCGGACGTGGTGCTTGTCGACGCGCCGCCCGCCGATCAGGCCGGTCTGCCCGGCGTCGCCCGTTTTGGTGTAAATCTTCATCACCATCTCCGCGGAACACGGTCAAGCGACGATCCCCTGGGATCGTCGCTTGACCGTGCCACCCAGCCACCCAGCGCGTACGCATGGTGGAGGGAGCGACGCTCCAAGTCAATGTATGAAGTGACGGGTGTGGGTGAAGATCATGGCGGTCCCGCGCTCGTTGCAGGCGGCGATCGCCTCGGCGTCGCGTTTGGAGCCGCCGGGTTGAATGAGCGCGCTCACATCGGCGTCCATCAGCAGGTCGGGGCCATCGCGGAAGGGGAAGAAAGCATCCGACGCGGCGACGGCCGCGTCCGAGTGCTGAATACCGTGCGCTGAGTCCTGAGTGGGGCGAGTCCTCGCGTCGCGCGGAAGGTGGCCGTTTTCTTGGGCCAGCCAGGTGGCGATGCGGCAACTCATCACGCGCGACATCTGCCCCGCCCCGTTGCCGATGAGCACGCCGTTCCTGCAGATCGTGACGGCGTTGCTCTTGGTGTGCTTACAGATCAGCCAGGCGAGGCGGAGGTCGGCGAGTTCTTGTTCGGTGGGCTTCCGCTCGGTGACGACCTCCCATTGGTTTTCATGGAGCCCGACGGAATCGCGCGTTTGAACGAGCATGCCGCCGGCGATGCTGCGATAATCTAATTCGCGGGGGTCGGGGGCCATGCTCATGTCACCCACGGCCAGCAAGCGGACGTTTTCACCCCATTGCTTGCGCGTTCTGATGACCGGGGTGGCGTTCTCGGCGAAGGAAGGGGCGAGCCACACCTCGACGAAGAAACCTCCGGTCCCGGCGTTCCGTCCCCAACGATCATAGGTTTCCACGACCGCCGTGGCGAAGTCCGTCGTGACCTCGAAGTTGCACGCCAGCACCCCGCCCATGGCGGCATGGGGGTCGCCCAGATAGGCGCGCCGATAAGCTTCGAGCGGATCATCCGCAACTCCGCACCCGCAGGGATTGGTGTGTTTGATGAAGACACATACCGGCAACGAGCCGCGGACTTCAGTCCGCGGCTCGTTGGTGAGTTCCCGCGTCAGCTCCGCGCACAACTCCAGCGCCGTGTTCGCGTCGGCGTAGTTGTTGAGGGACATGCGCTCGTCCGCAAGAAAAGCGCTCCCGGCGCGAACCAGATTCGGGGCGCCGCTCGCCAAGTTGAGGTTCCCGAGCAACTCGGCGGTCTGGTGAGGGTTCTCTCCGTAGCGGAGTCTTCCGCGATTGAAGAAGCGAAGGACTCTGCCCGCAGGCGTCCCGTCGTCGGACAGCGCCGTACTCAACCATGTCGAGACCTCCGCATCGTATTCGTTCGTTTTCCAAAAGGCCCCGAACGCTTGCCAACCGAGGAACTCCCGCCATTCCACTCTCTCCTGACCCAGCCGCATCTGCTCCAGGACGCGCGCGTAAGCGACTGGATCACACACCACCAGGACGTGCTGGTGGTTCTTGGCCGCGGCGCGGAGCAGACAGGGGCCGCCGATGTCGATCATCTCGAGGGCGTCCTCGAACTTGCAGTCCGGCTTGGCCACGGTCTGCTCGAACGGGTACAGGTTGACCACCACCATGTCGAGCGGCTGAATGCCTTGTTCGGCGAGCTGGCGCATGTGCTCGGGCTTATCGCGGTCAGCCAGAATAGCGGCGTGAATCTTGGGGTGCAGGGTCTTGACCCGCCCGTCGAGCATCTCGGGGAAGCCGGTTACGTCCTCCACCAGCGTCACGGGGATGGCGGCTTCCCGCAGGTGTTTCGCGGTCCCGCCCGTGCTGATGATCTCGATGCCGAACTCGTCCACCAGCGCGCGGGCGAACTCGGCGATTCCCGTCTTGTCGTAAACCGCGATGAGGGCACGTCTGATCTTCACGTCAGAAAGCTACTGCCACGAAGGCACGCACGAAGACACGAAGAATAATGGAGAATGGAGAAGTGCCGGGGAGCACGCCTCTGCCGTTCTCCATTCTCCATTCTCCATTTGCGCCGGGGTAGCCAAGCACTTCGCCAAACGGCGCGGGGCGCCGGAAGCGCCCCGCCACGATTCAGTTCTTGTCCTCCCGTTCCCCAGGGACGGATGCCGCCGGTCAGCGGCCCCAGCCGCGGCAGGGGAGTCAGTCAACCGCCGGCCCTTTCGCGCGCGTACGGGTCTCCTCGCGATACTCCAGGGTGTCGTACTCCTGCTCATTCTCGCCGCGTTCGGCGACCGCGGTCTCCAGATTGTCCCAATGCTTGTGCCGCCCACCGACGCGCATCACCGCCACCACCTTGCCGATAGGCTCAAGGGTGAACCCTTCGACATGGTAGTTGATACCCGGGCCGACGAGGAAACCCTGGTAGGTCCGCGACCGCGCCACCTGATGGAACGTGTCATGGTAAGGCCACTGGTATTCCGGTGTAGCCAGCACCAAGGCTCCCGAACGGTTGAGGATGCGCATGGAATCCAACAAAGTGCGGCGGATGCGCCGCTCCTGGGTCAGTTGCTTGCCCTGTTCGTGCAAGGCATAACGCTGACTCTCCAGGCGTTGCCGCTGGGCCTCGAGCTGGTTGAACTTCCGGTCCGCCCCCCAGAACTCCTTGGTGGCGGCGTCGATGTCGGAGGTCGGGCTGGAGTAAATCGAGTCCCGTCGGTAGTCCTCGTGGCGGGCGTCGAGGTATTCCATGGAGGAATTCAGCACCGTCTCCGCCGAGCGCAGCAACTCCAGGCGGGCGTGGATGCGGTCGATGTCGTGGGCGATCGTATCCAGGTCGGCGATGAAATAGACCTTCTCGAGGAGATCGCCTTGGGCGAGTTGATCGACCTCGAGTTCGTTCAGCGCCGCGGCGGAGGGCCCCTCCACCGGATGCAGCGAGCGGGCATCCAGGTAATACCGCGAAGGCAGCTTGACGGGAATAAACGACCCGCGCAGGAACTTGGCCACCTCGCCATCCAAGGAGGCATGCACGTCCAATTCGCCGTAGACGTTCACCCCGGGCCAGCCTGGCGCCGTGGTGTACTGGAACCGGTATTTGCCGGGGCAGAAGTTGAAGATGGCGTACTCTTCCGGAAGCAGTTCAAGGCGATGTTCCAGCGTCTCGTCCGTGGTGATCTCCTGGCACCGGCGCCCGAACAGCGACTTGAACGTCACCGTGGCGCCCGGCGGGGAGTAGAACTGGACCTGCACCTTGCACGGACTGCCCCATCCGTGCTCGTGGAGCGGGCGGGAGCAGCCGGCGGCGGTCAAGCAGCCCAGGGCCGCGAACGACAGCAGACCCACCGACTTTAGCAGAATGGACGACGACCCCTTGGACGTTCTTGGCTTTGTGTGACTCATGGTCCTGCCGACCTCCTTGGTAAGGCGGGGAGTTCTCGGTGGTTTGGGTGGTCCCTCCACGGACTCCTCGGGTCGGGCTGATCCTACTAGGCCCACTTCGAGTGTCAAGAGGGCCGGCAGCATGTTCGCGGAGGCAGTTTTAGCGATCCGATCCGCTGCGGAGCGGGTCGTTCAG
>JBGPAW010000279.1:0-5470 GCA_041480905.1 Phycisphaerae bacterium | reverse complement strand
TTACCTGGCCAAGGTGTACGGCACGACGGGAGCGTACTGGGAGGAGACGCAGGCGGCGATGACCAACGACGGGGCGAAGGTTATCTGGGCGACGAATTGGAATCAGAACGTTGGCGAGGAGCGGGTTTGGGACGTGATGCTGGAGATGCCCTTGAACTGGGTGGACGCGTTGAATCCTTGACCGGGCTCGACCGCGGCGGAGCAACGGACATCTGACATCCGGGCTCGACGGGAAGCCCGTTAAAACGGGCTGGGTTCGGGGAAGGAGGGGAATGGGCCCCCGTTTGCCGGCCGTCCAACGGCTCGCCTGGAGCCCTGCGGGCAAGGCCGCTGAAGCGGCCTGAAGCATCGCCCGCATCCCTCACCACCCGAGAGAAACCGCGGAGAGCATGTCACCGTCGTCTTTCTCGTGGCGAGAAATGCGGGCGAGCCCAAGTTACCCGGCTGCGCTGTTTTTCAAGGGCTTTTCCGCCGGGCGTCGGCCTTGGCGTGGGCGCCAGCCGCCGTACCGCCGGCAAAGGGCGATGGGCGCCCCCGCTCTGCCGTTGACGTTTGATCTGGCGCGGGGGCAGGCCATCGGCACAGAGTAGGAGGATACGGGCCAGGCCAACCGATACCGTGACAGAACATCGTCAGCCGATGATGAACCGCCGACGCTTGAGGTAGTCCCACACCACGTAGCGTTCCAGATCGCCGCCGGCGACGAAGAACACCCGGCCTTGCGTGCTCTCGGCCAGCCGGTAGGCGAACTGGATGTCCTCCCGCGTCTGGTTCCAGCTCGAGAGCAAAAAGATGTTGAGGGTGATCCCCCCCTCCCGGCACAACAGGCCTTCCCGCAGGGTGAAGTGCTCGGTGCGCGGGTCGGGCGGATAGAGCAGGTACAGCCACGGGCCCTCGAAGTGGGCCGTGGGCAACCCGTCCGTAATGAGCACGATCTGCCGATTGGGCGTGTCCTGGGCCTGGAGCACCTGGCGGGCGAGCTTGAGCCCGTGCTGCAGGTTGGTGAAATGCGGATGGATGGCCCATTCGGCGGCGCCCTCCTGGCTCATGTCCACTTTCAGCCGCACCCACGGGTCGGAGAGCGTCACCGGCTTGGGGAGCAGTTCGGGAACCTGCGCGATGTGCCGCCGCTTGGCGAAGGTGTAGATTTCCACGAAATCCACGAAGTCGCCGGGATAGTCGGCGCGGATCAGGCCGTGGAGGGCCAGTGCCATCCTCTTGACATTCACGTACGCCAGCCCGAAGCGCATCGACCCGCTCATGTCCAGGCACACCACCGTGGCGCACTTGGGGGTATTGCGGGTCAGGTGGATCTCCAGGTCGCGCGTCTGGAGGCGCACGGGTAGACCCGGACCGGTGCGCACCAGCGCATTGATCAGGCCGGCCCCAACGTCCATGTTGGCCAGGGAGTCGCCGAACTCGTAGGGCTTGGTGCGTTGCAGTTCGACGGCCCCATCGCCGTTGAGTTCGACGTGGTGGCGGCCGGTCTTAGCGGCTTGGAGATCGGAGAAGATGCGGTCCAGCAGCTTGGTCTGGAAGACCTTGAACGCCTTGGGCGTCAGGCTGAACTTCCCACCGTCCTGCCGGATGCCCTGTTGCTCGGCCAGTTGGCGCAAGAGGTCGGCCACCTGCCGCTGGAGCGCTGCGAGATTATCGACCTGCTCCTGATCGACGAACTGCGCCAGCTCGTCGAGATTGACGACGTAGATTTTGGCGTCCTTGGCGGCCTGCTTGAGCTGCTCGATCAGCCGCTCGATGGTTTCGAGTTCCTCCTTGATTTCGAGGGCCTTGGGCACGTCCATGGGACGCTTGCCGGTGAAGGCGTACTTGGCGGCCAACTCCTCGACCTGGTACTTGTCGCCCAGGCGCTCCATAAGTTGCACGAGTTGACGCGCGAAGTCGCTACGTTGGTCCTCGCGGTACCAGAGACGCTCGAGATCGACGATCTGCTCGCTGCGGACGGCCTTGAGGAAATCCTGCTGCCGGTGTTTGGGCGGGCGCGTGGTGTGGACGGCATCCTGGTAGGCATGGTCGGCCAGACGGCGGGCGTTCTCCGTCTCGTACGTCTCCAGGATCTTGCGTTTTCGCTCCTCCAGAATGGCCAGCAGCGACTCAATGCTCGGACCAAGCCCGGCGATCTGCCGCGGATCAATTTCGACGGCTTCGGCCAGTTCCTCTTCGGTGAGTTGGCGGAGGCTGCCGTAGTGCAGCAGATGCTCGAACGCGGGCGAGACCAGGTCGGGCGGCTCCGCCGCGGGCATGGGAAACCGCTGCGGGTCGTACTTACGATAGGTATGGATCACCCCACCATAGGGCAACCCGTGGTCGCTCCGGCGCATGACAACCCTCCTGCAAGGGGGATTGTAGCAACCATCCAGTCCGTCGACCGCCTGGGTACCGCAGCGCACGTTCGCCGGGAGAAAAGAGGGAGGGGCAGAAACCGTTCTTGACACCTTCCCAGAAGCGTGTTATGGGAAATAATAGCGCTGCGTTAAAAATCTCGATGGCGAAATCATTTAGCGCGGACGAAGAATAGAGCCGATAGAATACCTGCCGTGTTGTAACTTCAATCCTGCAGGATGGTTACGCCTTTGCCAGACGCTAAAGCTCGACAAACCCTCGAAACCCTGGCTGAAGAGATCTTTGAGTTGAGCACCATGAGCTCGCTGGTCCGCACCCGTTCGAAAACGGGCGCGGCTGCCGGGCAGATCAGCGAGACCGAATTCCTCGCTCTGGATGCCCTAGCCAGAGAGTCGCCCCAGACGGTGGGTACCATCCAGAAATCCATCGGGGTGCTGCCGGCCCAGATGTCCCGCGTCGTCCGCGCTCTCGAAAACAAGGATGGAGGGGCCTTGATCGCCTGCCAAATCAACCCCGACGACCGCCGCCGCATCGACGTCCGCATCACCCCCGCCGGACGAAGGGCTTACGAGGCCTACCGTCAAGCCCGTCTGGGCCTGACCGTGGACATTCTGCGCGAATTCACGCCGGAAGACCGCGAAGAATTCATGCGCCTGCTGCGCCACATGCGTGGTAGCATCTCTAAGCGCATGCAAAACATGTAGTTACGAACGCAAGGCGATTCGGAGCGGAAAATTGTTTTTTTAATGCTGACTATTTCCAGGCGATAATGTCTATAATGCAGGCAGATCGAAGCGTCGTTCGGACGACGTCGGCATGGCTGCGGTTGAGGGAAGGTGGAACGGGTAACGCCCGGGAACGGCTCACGGGCAGAAACGGAGATGACGAAATGGCGCGCACATCACTCATGACGGGGCTGCTGGTAATAACGGGTGTTTGGTTGGGCACGGTGGTGGGACCGGCAGCGGTTTACGCGGGCGGATGTTACCCGACCGTGTACGACAGCTATGGCGACACCGTCTACTACACGACCCGCGGTTACGGGAGCGGCATCCACCACGACGTCCGTTACGCGGCTTACGCGCCGGGGCGGGTTTACGTGCCGGCCAACTACCCCGCGGACTTCGTTTATCCTCAGGCGGCGCCGGCGGCTTACGGCGTGGTCTACCGCGAGCCGGTCTACGGGGCACCGGTTTACCCATCGCCGGTGTACTACGAACCGGTGTATGTGGCCCCACGCCCCAGCGTATTCGTGGGGATCGGCGGTGCTTTCGGTTACCGCCAAGCCTACGGCTACCGCAGCGTCCACGTGGCCCGCGAGACCGGGCATCGCTCGGCGCGGATCAGTTATTCTCCGCGGGGGTACGCGCGGCCTAGCGCCGGGTACGGGTTCCGTGCTCACTCCTACCCGTCGCACGGCAGGGTTCACGGCGGATACCGCCATCGCCGCTAGTGTGGTTGGTTACGCTGATCGCATCTTATCCGAACCGCGACCGTCAGGGAGCGGACACGGTCCGGCCCGTGATAACCGCTTCCTTACGGGCGCGGTTCGGACCATAAAAGATGCATCAATCCTGACTCACTGCACTAGGGACCGCGGCGCCCTTCAGACCGACCGCAATTCGGGCGGCCAGAGATGCTCCGGCATCAGGATGGGCCGCCCGTCGCGCCCCACGCACGCCAGGGTGGAGGAAGCCTCGCAGCAGAGGACGCCGTCCCGGAGAATGGCATAGCGATGGTCGGCGCGGGTCCGCGTCGTCCGAGTGACCTCGGCCCGCACCACCACCACGTCATCGTAGCGCACGGGGCGTTTGAAGGCGCATTCGACCCTGGCGACCACGAAGAAGATGCCGTCTTGTTCCAGGTCGCGGTAGCGATAGCCGGCCTGCCGCAGTAACTCCGTCCGGGCCATCTCGAAGTACTCGAAATACTTCGCGTGGTGCAGGTAGCCCATCGCGTCGCTCTCGGCGTACCGCACGCGCACCTCAATCTCGCAGTGCTGTCCGGCATGAGGCATGACCGTCTCACTCCGCTACCGCCGCCGCTTTGGGGGCATCCTAACGCTCCGCGACGACCCGCGGCAACTAGCGTGGTGCCTCACCATTGACGCAACATATTCTTTGCCGAACCGCGACCGTAAGGGAGCGGTCCAGCACGTCACCAAGTCATGCCGCTCCCTTACGGTCGCGGTTCGGATAAGCTGCAGTTTCACTGAGACACTACACTAGCCCGCATTCCATATAGCGGTGAGAAATGCGGGTTAGCCGCGTCCTTGGCGTAGCGAATGCTGACCAGCCCTTGACGCGCAGCAGCGGGCAGCGCCTGCGGTTCGCAAGGCGAACCGGTACGCTGCGCGTGCCGCCGCGTGTCAAGGGCCAGCCGACCGGGCAGGTCATACCCGAACCTACTCACCACCGCTCCCGCACCCGCCCCTCCGACTTCCTGCTGGCGTACTCGGCTGCCACTTCCGGCTCGTCGCCGAAGCACGCCCGGCATTCCAACGGCTACACTCTACCTGCGGCGGTGGCTGCGCATGCCCCTCCAAGCACCCAGGCACAACGGGAAAAGGAGCACGCCCACACCGTTGAAGATGCCGCAACCGCTCCCCCTGGCGGCGGGCGCAGGCTGCGGAACGGGCGGTTCCTCGCACTCCCCGGTCTCGGGGTTGCACGTCTGGTCGGGGGCGCACAGGGGCGCGTGTTCACACGCGTCGCCCCCTCCATCGCCGTCGAGGTCCACGCAGGTGTCGATCGTGCACAAATCGTTGTCATCGCAGCGCGCGTCTTGCCCAACGGTACAGAACGGCTGCGGCTGAGGCGTCGGCGTACACGCATCGCCCACCCCGTCTTGGTCCGTATCGGCCTGGTCCGGGTTGGATACCGCGGGACAGTTGTCGCAATCGTCGCCCACCCCGTCGCCGTCGGTGTCCAACTGATCCGGATTGCTGACGAACGGGCAGTTCTCGCAGGCATTGCCGAGCCCGTCGCCGTCGTTATCCGCGTTGGTGGAGTCGGGCGTGTCCGGGCACAGGTCGCAGGCGTCGAACACCCCGTCGCCATCCCGATCGGTGTTTGGACCGAGGTCGCAATCGTCGCAGATGTCGCCCAGA
>JBGPAW010000278.1:0-5470 GCA_041480905.1 Phycisphaerae bacterium | reverse complement strand
CTGCCGGACAGCCGGAATGAGGCGCACGGGAGCGTGGACTTGGCCGACTTCGATGACGACGGCGATATCGACTTCATGCTCTGCAACGGCTTTGAGAATCCTTACGTGCCAGGGATGTCCGATCCACGCTCGAAGCTGTTCCGTCGCCTGGCGGGCGGGCCTTTCGTCGATGTGCTCGGCGAGTCGCTGAGTGAATCGGTGCGCCTCCGGGTCGCCTCGGCCCGCTGGGGGGACTATGACAACGACGGCGATTTGGACGTCTACGTGGCCCGCGGGACGGGTGAGCGGGACTACGGTGGATTGGACAGCGGAGACGGCGTCAACGTCCCGACACCGACCCGGCTGGAGTTCTTTTCCAGGGTCAATCTCGGGGAGAGCGACGCCGAAGACGGGTTCCGGGTCAGCATCACCGGTTCCACGACGGTGACGCTGGACCTGGTGAGCGACTACCGGGACTTCATCCCGCCGTTGGACCTGAACGAGGTTTTCCTGGGCGGCAACGGGGTCCACCCCGGCACGATGCCGGTGGTCATGCAGACGTCTGATCCGGCGATGCTCGGTGAGCCCGCCCGAACGCAGACCGGGACCTACGTCTGGCTCGATCGCAACGGCGACCGCCTGCAATTCCGGCACACGTTTGTTAATGCCGGCACGAACGGTTCCGGCTCCTCCGCCGTCGACCACTACAGCACCGGCACCCTGGTCATCGATGCGGGAACGATGGGGACCCCCGTGATCTACAACATGGAACCCAACGCCCTGGAGATGGCCGACCACCTGTTCCGTAACAACGGAGACGGGACTTTCACCGACGTGACGGCGGCGATGGGCATCCAGGACACGTCCAACGCCGTGGTGCCCGGCTGGTATGACTTCGACAACGACGGCGACCTGGACCTGCTCGTGCTCAACTCCGGGTACGACCTGCCGATCAATCGCCCGTTCGCGCTGTACCGCAACGACGGGGCGGCGGGTTTCGTCGACGTCGCCGCGACAGCCCGTTTTGATAAGGACCTCAACGCGGTCATTACCAGCATCGCGGTGGCGGACTTCGACGTGGACGGGGACCTGGATTTCGGTCTGTCGTACGAATCCGGTCCCCTGCCGCGCCAGCTTTGGCGACCCAAGTACTACGTCAACCAAGGCAACGGGAATCACTGGCTGGAGGTTCGCCTGATCGGCACGGTTTCCAACCGTGACGCGATCGGGGCCAAGCTCTGGCTCACCACCGCTCACGGCCTGCAGTACCGCGAGCAGAACGGCGGGGTCCACTCCTACGGGCAAGACTCGATGATCGTTCATTTCGGCGCGGCCCAGGATGAAGTGGCGGACCTCGTCGTCCAGTGGCCGATGGGCGGGGTGCAGACCCTGCGCGGCTTACCCACCAACCAGCGCATCACGGTGGTCGAAGACGTGCTGTTTGGTGATGCGGACGGCGACGGCGACGTGGACCTCAAGGACTTCCAGGTTTTTCAACTCTGCTACACTCCGTCCTATGACGCGGTGAACTTTACGCCCGCATGGGACCGTTCCGCACCACCGTTCCGTGGAAGCTGCCGGGTAATGGATGCCGAGCTGGACGGCGACGTGGACGAGATGGACTTTCAGGCGTTGCAAGCGCGGCTGGGCGGATAGCCCATTGGGCCAGTGCGGTGCGCATGTTCCGTTGCCTGCGGCGATGAGACGCCCACGCTGGACACGTGCTGGTGTAGTTGGTCAGAAACAATGCGTCTTTTGGAATCCGAACCGCGCCCGTAAGGAAGCGGTCGTCCCGGGCTGGACCCTGTCCGCTCCCTGACGGTCGCGGTTCGGACCTGCCTGCCGGCAGGCAGGTAAGATGCGATCAGTGCGACCAACCATACTAGGAATCCGGCGGTGAACGGTCGGGCGACTTGGGGTGAGCTAAAGGGATCAACTCGCGGATCACCGGGTCGGTTGATCTCGCGGATGGGGCGGCGCAGGTTGACCGGCCGCAACCGCACCCGGCGTCACGGCCGCGGAACGTCCTCCACGCCCGGTACGCGAGGTACAGGGCCGCCAGCCCGATCATCAAGATGACGAGGATCTTGTCCATGCACACCACCGGACACAGTGGATCGTACGGTCGATGATGAATCTCGGCAACCGGCTCGTCCCTTCCGTCGGATCCCGTCGCCGACGGATCGGTCGGCCCTCGGCGGGGACGGAACGCTTGTTCTCCGTCAATTCCCTCTGCGCTCTCGGCGCTCTCTGCGGTGAGAAGATCCCGCCTATCCGCCCGCCGCGGCCCGGGCCTCGGCGGCCAACCGCCGAAACATGGTGAGAATCTCATCGAGGTTGGAGCGCTTGTTACACGCCAGCCACACCGCCTCATAACACAGCGTCAGCCCCGCCTCTCGAAACAGGGCGGTGCTGTCGTAGTCCGTGTCGGGTTCGTAGCCCCAATTCAGCACGACGGCGTCTTTGGGAACGGCCTCGATCAGGTCCGGGTACTTCTTGATGATGTCCCCCCAGAACATGATCCGTTTGCCATATCGGGCGCACAGGTCGCGCAGCCAGTGAAGGTGTTCGAGGTATAGCTGCCCGACGCCCGTCCCGGCGACGCGCTCACGGGTCTTCCCCTTCCCCAGGTCGTAGGTCTCGTCGCAGGTTACGTTCACCCACTGCGACGAGAAGAGCGGCACAAACTCCGCGTACATGCGTTCCAGCAGCGCTCGATACTCGGAGTGGCTCACGTCGTTGGTCAGGATGCACTCATCTTCGGCATCTTCGACCCGTGCCTACGGCCGGTAAGCGGGTCACGCTCCGCTATGACGCCAGGGTGCGGAGCACGCCGCAAGCTCTCTTAATTATTTCGTCGGCGGTGGCGTAGCTGATGCGGAAGTGGGTGTCTTTCCTGCTGAAGGCGTTACCGGGGATGATCAGCACGTTATGGGCGATGGCTTTCTCGACGAAGGCGGTGCCCGAAGCGTACTGCGGCGGGACTTTCGGGAAGACGTAGAACCCGCCCGCCGGTCTGACGAAATCGAACGCCCCCCGCAACTCGTCGACTACCAGATCGCGCTTGCGGCGATAGGCGGCCACGGTGGCGGACCTGTCCGTGTCCAGCGCGGTCAGCACGGCCCGTTGGGCTGGGTGCGGGGCGCAGACAAAGGTGAACTGCTGCACCTTCATCATGGCGGTGATAATCTCGGCCGGCCCGGCGGCGAAGCCCATGCGCCAGCCGGTCATGCCGTAACTCTTGCCGAACCCGCGCAGCAGCACGGTGCGTTCGGGGGCGAAATCGGCCGGGCTGGCGGCGCGCCCGTCATAGCTGAGCAGGTTGTAAATCTCGTCCGAGACGATCAGCAGATCGTGCTTGCGGGCCACTTCGGCGATGCCGCGCACCCGCTCGGCGGTGTGGACCACGCCGGTGGGGTTGCTCGGCGAATTGAGCAGAATCAGCTTGGTCTTGGGGGTGATGGCGGCGGCAAACTTCTCGGGGTCGGGCTGGAAGGTGTCGCCCAGATCGACCGTGGCCGACTTGCCCCCGACCAGGTGGACCAGCGATTTGTACGACACGAAGTACGGATCACCGTAGATCACCTCATCGCCGGGATTCACACAGACCATTAGGGACAGCAACAAGCCGCCCGACACCCCGCACGTCACCATGACGGAGGGCTCCCAGCCGGGGAACTCCCGAGCGAGTTCGGCGCGGATGCGATCGCACAGGGCCGGCACTCCGCGGGTAGGCGTGTAGCCGTTGTGCCCCGCCAGGATGGCGGCGATGGCAGCCTGTTTGACCGGCTCGGGGACGTCGAAGTCGGGCTGGCCGATGGAGAGGTCCATCGGACTGGCCATGGTGGCGGCCAGGTCGAAGATCCGCCGGATCCCCGAGACGTCCACGGCAGCGACCTTCTCCGCGATAAAGTGACCGGCGTTCATGGAGGAACCTCATCCTGGCTTCGCGCATCGGTCGACACGGCGGGGCCAATAGAGCAGAAAGGCGCTGCAAACCAACCCCCCGGCCAGACCCATCAGGATGGTGCGGGTCGGAGCGGCGCAAAAGAGGCGATCATAGTCCGTTTCCGGCAGTCGCTCCGTCAACCACGCCACCGCGGCGGGCGGTTGCACCGGGGTGAGCACGACGGGAGCGGCTTCCAGGGGGCCCTCCGGCCGAACACTCACCGGGACCGCGATCTCCTGGGGGTCTCGATAGCGAAACTCGCGGCGCGCGACCCGGGCGATGGCGGCTGGATCGCTTTGCAACGCCTCCAGGCGTCTCTGCTGCTGGTGAAGTTCGGCCCGGGCCTGCTCGAGCCCCGCCTGCTCCACCTGTTCGGCATATTGCAGGGCCTGGTAGTCACGCCACACGGGCAGCAGCACACAGGGGGCGAAGACGACCGCGGCCATCCCCACCAGGATCCAGAACATCAGACCGCTTCCGCCCGAAGGCGGCGGGGCCTGTTCCTGGTCCAGAGGGTTGGAGAAGTCGTCGGTCATTTGTTCCAGAACTTTCCGCCGTATACGGCGGCGTCGCCGAGATAGTCCTCGATCTTCAGCAAGCGGTTGTACTTGGCGATGCGGTCCGAGCGGCACAGGCTGCCGGTCTTGATCTGCCCGGCGTTGGTTGCCACGGCCACGTCGGCGATGGTGGTGTCCTCGGTCTCACCGCTGCGGTGCGAAACCACCGCGGTCCATCCGTTCCGCATGGCCAGGCTGATCGCCGCGAAAGTCTCGGTCAGCGTGCCGATCTGGTTCAGCTTAATCAGGATCGAGTTGGCACACCGCTCCTTGATGCCGCGTTCGAGCCGTTGGGTGTTGGTCACGAACAGATCGTCGCCGACGATCTGCACCCGGTCACCCAATCGGGCGGTGAGCTTGGTCCAGTTTTCCCAGTCGTCCTCGGCCAACCCGTCTTCGAGGCTGCGGATGGGATACTTCTCGCACCAGCCGGCCCAGACGTCGATCAACTGCGCGGCGGGCACCACCTTGTCCGGGGCGGACTTGAAGAAACGGTAGCCCCCCGACTTCTTGTCGTACATTTCGGAGGTGGCCGGATCGAGGGCGATGAAGATGTCCTTACCAAGCTGATAACCGGCCCCTTTGACGGCCTCGGCGATGACCTCCAGGGCTTCGTCGTTGCTCTTGAGGTGCGGGGCGAATCCCCCCTCGTCGCCCACCGCGGTGCTGTAGCCCTTTTTGGCGAGCACCTTCTGGAGCGCGTGGAACACCTCGGCGCCCATCCGCAGGGCCTCGGCGAAGCTCTCCGCGCCCCACGGCTGGACCATAAACTCCTGGAAGTCGACGTTGTTGTCGGCGTGCCTGCCGCCGTTAAGGATGTTCATCATGGGGACGGGGAGCACGTGCGCCGACGCCCCGCCCAGGTAGCGGAACAGCGGCAGGTTGGCCGACATCGCCGCCGCCTTGGCGGCGGCCAGCGACACCGCCAGCAGCGCGTTGGCCCCCAGCCGCCCTTTGTTGGGCGTGCCGTCCACCTCGATGAGCG
>JBGPAW010000277.1:0-5484 GCA_041480905.1 Phycisphaerae bacterium | reverse complement strand
GCAGCACCGGCACCAGCAGGGCCACGCTCCGGGAGCGCGGCCGGCGACACATGCGCTCTAACGCCCAGAGGGTCAGGGCGAAGAGCGGCAACGTGACGTGCGGTTGCCATATCCCGATCGAATAGACGAACTGCCAGGGTGACGAACTCAGCAGCCCCACCACGATGAAGGCCGCTCGGTCGCCGAGCAGGCGCAAGGTTAATCTGCCTAGCAGCAGAATACCGAGGGCGTTGAGCATAATGAGCCACAGGTGGACCACAACCGGGTCGCGGCTGACCCACAGCGGCGGCGCACAAACAGCAAAGAACAGCGGTCCCGGATGGTAGCCGCTGCCGGACATCCGTGGCCCGTACCAGGGCAACTCGGTGAAGCCGGCGATCTTACAGGCCTCGCTGTAGAAGAGGGCTTCCTCGCCGGTGAAGCGCACGTCCTCCACCACGGCCACCCGCACCAGCGTGCCGAGCAGCAGCGGCAGATAGACGGCCCACCAGGCGGACCGGTGCCGCGGCGGTCCGCCGGTTCCCTCCGGGCCGACGTCACGCTGGCGGTCCGTTCGGGTCTGGGGATGCTCTTTGGCCGTGCGACGCGCTCGAGTCATGGGTCACTGCGGCGCTTCAAAGTGATAAAGATAGATCGAGTGTCCGATCACGACCTCCGGCTGGAAACGGTCCAGCCAATCGAAGCGGAGGTTCGAACCGCGGACGAGTTGCGGGCGCTGCAACAAGTGGGCGCTGACGGCGTACCAGCCCGGTTGGGGGTGGGCGATCTCCTTGGCCAGGTCCATCCGTGCGTAGTGGAGTCCGTAGTACTTCGCCGCCGGCTCGAGCCAGTAGTTGCCGAAGAAATACAGCTTAAGCGGTCGAATGTTCCGTTCCTTAACGTATCGGGCGAGGGGTTTGAGGTCCTGGCCCCAGTCGATGTTGGAATCATCCAGATAGCGGATCCCCTGGGCGGGGCCGCCGCTCAATTCGTTGAAATAAGCCAGGTAGTCCGGCTGGAGGTGCACGGCGGAAAACACGTACCAGCCCCCCAAGAGCGGCGCGAGCACCTTAACTGTCCGCCGGTGCCAGACGGCGGCGAGCGTGCCGGCCGCCAAGGCAAACACGAAAGGATACACCGGCAGGATGTTCCGCAGCCCGAAGTTCTGCTTGATCGGCATGGTGATCACCAGGAACGCCAGGATGGGCGCGACCAGGAACATCTCGTCGAACCCGCGGCGCGTCCGGCCTACCGCCAGGCGGACCAGCGTCGCAGCGGCCAGGAGCAAAGTCGGTATCGGCGTCTTGAGCAGGAAGGCCACGAAATGATACGCCCGAAAGCCGGTGGCCGAGTAGCGACCACAGAGAAAGGATTGGTAGCCCGATTGGGTCAGTTTCTCGCGCTCGAGCACGCCCAACTTAAAACCGGCCACGTACTCGGCTAGCCCGAACCGGCCGAAGCCGTAGGCGCAGGCGATCACCAGCGCCGCGGCGGCCAGCACCCCCACGGTGGCGCCGATGAGCCGATGGGTCCCCATCGTCGGGAGGCCGGCGACGCCGCTCCGTTGGGCCTGCCGGCTTGGGATGGACGCGGGGGCCGGTCCGGATCGGCGGTGATGGAGAATGGCCCCGAGCAGAAACACCGGTATCAGCCCGGCGAACACCACCGCCGAGTATTTCATCAGCAGGGCCGCGGCCAGGGCCAGACCCGCCGCCGCCACGCGCCCCAGGCTGGGCTGCCGGTAAAGTCGCCATAGGCAAAAGCAGGCCACGAACGTCGCCGCCGTAATCCCGAGATCGAGAGTGGCCAGGCTGGAGTGGGTCACGATGTTGGGATCGAAGCAGTAGAAGAGCAGGGCGACGGCGGCCGCACCCGCGCCGTAAAGCTGCCTGGTCCACAGCCACACGAACAGAGCGAGGAGCAGGGAAACCGCCACGGTCGGGACCCGGGCCCAGAAGAGCAGGGTATCGGGATCGGGACGGTTCTCGAAGAGGAACTCGCTGCCGAAAGCCATGCGGCGCTGGGGGGCGTGGGCCCAATCCGCCAGTTCTTCGGGCGGCCGGCTGTTCTGGAAGAGCAGCGGGATACCGATAAGATATTTCATCAATGGCGGATGCTCGCGGTTCAACTCAAACCGTCCGCGGGTGAGATAGACGTAGCCGGCGCTGGTGTAGAAGGGTTCGTCGTAGGTGACCGACTTGTCGCGCATGGTAAGCACGCCCTGGACCGCCAGAGCGGCGAGCAGGGCCGGCACGATGAGCCCGGCGCTTCGGCTTCTCTTGCCGCCTGCGGGGGTGTCTACTTGGCCCGCCCCCGGGCCGCGGACGTGGCCGGCGTCGGGTGGGCCCGACGCACCCCTCCCGGGGTGATGGGGCCGACGCCTCATTCTCCGTTTCCCCCTTTCAAGGGTGGTTCCGCGGGACGGCGCGAAGCGATATTCTGGCGCATGCCATTGCTTGACGTTCTAAATCCCCTGACCATCCCTTCACGTCGGGCTTGCTGTCACGCGCTCATCCTACCTATGGTGCCCCCCGGATTCAATATTTTTCAGGGCGGCGAACGGGAGAAGTGAGCGGCGCCGGGCAGCCGCAGGGCGTCGAATTGTGGGTTCTCCCGCCCGACGCCTTGGTGAAGTTCCTCGACCATGAGCCCGCCGCGCTCGGCCCCGAGGAAATCGCCCTCCCGGTCTCGGCCCTCGAGATCTACATCCGCGCGTCGGCGGAGGCGTGACGATCTTCGCGAGCCGGTTGTGCGGCGGTCGAGTTCAAATCAGCCGTTCTCGGACGGAGGTTGCTTTCTCCGGTCGCGGGCGAAGACCGACAGCACCGGAATCTTCTCCAGAACGCCAAGCAAGCTGCGCTCGATTGGGGTCTCGCCCGGGTGCCCCATCCCTTCCAGAAGTGGGGGACGGACCCCACAATCTGAGAATCCGCGCAACCCGTAGGATCCGCTGTGCGGACCCCCCTCACCGTACCCCGCTCCGCCCTGAAAGGCCGCCCTACGGTAGCCCAGGGCAACGCCCTGGGGAAAAAACACACCCGCTCCGCACAAAGCCCTGAAAGGACGCAATAACGATGCCGCGCCCGGCCACCCGTGCATAACGTGAACGAAACGCCGCGCCCGCCACTCCGCGCGAATCGCCAGCCGTTCCGTTCCCTGGCGGCCGTTGCCTCTTATCCGAACCGCGACCGTCAGGGAGCGGGCACGACTTCGCCTCTTATCCGAACCGCGACCGTGAGGGAGCGGCGCGACCTCGCATCCTATCCGAACCGCGACCGTGAGGAAGCGGGCACGACCCGGTGTGCGGAGAGCCGCTTCCCTGTGCGTACGAGCCTCCATATTCCCGGCCCAAAGCACCAGTGACGGGTCCATGCCGTTGCACGCCAACCCGCGAATTAAGGTCCGACGGACCACTAATGCTCCGTCAACGTTGATTCTGGAGCTTGGTGCCCCCGTCATCCGAGCCCGGAGCGCCAGCGACGGGTCGCCCCCGCGGTATGCCAACCCCAAGGTATAGGTGCGACGGACCACCGGGCCCGCCCGTGCGGAGCGTGGGTCTTCCACGTCGCACCGGCCCGTCTTGCGTCTGAACTCGCCTTCGCATAGACGGAACGTAAACCCTTTCCGGTGGGGCGTCCTCTTTGCTCGTGATTTGAACTTGGGCCACAGGATACGCCCTTCCTGTTGGCCAGGGGCGCGATGACACACGGTAGGATACGTCACCAACATCCGGGGAAGTCCCCGGCGGGACTGGCAACTCCTCGGCGGGACCGGATAATGGTCCCCAAGAGCGGGCCGGTCCCCGGCCGGGTCGTGCAGGTCCACGGAATGCCCGATCCGCTGCCGTTACTGGCAGGCCGGCCCATTACATGCTGCCCTGTGTCAACTCGCGCAGCGAGACGACATCGCGTAGGGAGACGGTGACGACGACGATCGGAGCGTAGCAATCCAGCCGCCGGAACGGCAGGACAGGAACGATTGGCGAGTACCCGACAGCAACGCTCCCAGGAAGAACTGCTTCGCGCTTCGATGGCCGTTCAATATGAGGCCAATACGTTGAGCGCGATGCTCTGCTTCTTGCTTGAGAGCCCAGTGACGGCGCTTAGTTCCCCACGCGAGCAGGCGCTCTGGAACGCTCTTCTGCATACATTCCTCCTGGCCGCCCGTAGCCTCATACACTTTCTGTTTAGCCACAAGCCTCGGGCAAACGACATGATCGCCGAAGACTTTTTCGATGACCCGGCAGCTTGGGACAAGCTGCGCGTGGGCGCGGCCCCGGAGTTCAAGGATGGCACGCTCGTGAATTTCATCAGCAAGCGTCTCGCGCACCTCACCTGGGACCGAGCTAGCGGCACGAAACCCACTTGGGGCGCCTTCCCGATCGCGTGGGGCATTGCAGAGACGTTGCATCACTTTGCGTCAGGCGTCGAGCAGCGAAAGATCGACAAACGCCTGACCGAGGACGTGGGTTTGATTCGGCGGGTAATGCACAACATCCGTAACGCACACGGTGGCCCGCAAGTACCAATGGGACCGCTCGGCACAATCCTGCCGTACGACGACTTCGATCTCGGCCTCCCTTAGGCACCGTAAGTCGCACCCCTGTCCTTCGTCGCTTCCCGGGTTACTACCCATCCACGCCTCAGGTGACGCTTCACGAACCTCAATCCGAACGCCAACGGCCTGCCCGAGATGCTGGAGAACTACGGCGGCGTGAACGTTCGCCACGGGACCCACTTCTACCAGTTCGACGGCGGCGAGACGATCCAGCCGGGCGGGCTCGAACAAAACGGAGACAGGCACCCTTGCTTTGTCCGCCAAGCGCAGGGCAGTCTTGCGTGCGGCGGGAGCCCGTCCCCGTTTTGTCAGAACGTGTTTAAGAAGCGGTGGACCCGGGCTCTCCCGTCACCTGTCTACAGCCGCAAAGAGGCGTCGGAATAAAGGCGGCGGAATCGCATCCTAAACATGGTCTTGGGCGCGCTAATGGCACTTATCCCCCTTGCTCTCTATGGCGCCCCCAGGCGCTGCGCGGTCGCCGATACTATTTATTACCTTTACGGATACGCTCCGCCCGCTTCAACAGCTCTTCCGCTTGGCCCGGACGTTCGGTGGCCTTCAGCAATCCGGCGTAGTTCTCCAGAACAGTGGCCACGTCGGGATGGTCCGGTCCCAGGGCCTTCTCCTTGATCGCCAGCGACCGCTTGTACAGTGGCTCGGCCTGGTCGTACTTGCCCTGAGTCTTGTACAGCGCGGCCAGGTTGTTCAGGCTGGTCGCCACATCGGGATGGTCCGGTCCCAGGGCCTTCTCCCGGATCGCCAGCAACCGCCTGTACAGCGGCTCGGCCTGGTCGTACTTGCCCTGAGTATCGTACAGCGCGGCCAGGTTGTTCAGACTGGTCGCCACGTCGGGATGGTCCGGTCCCAGGGCCTTCTCCCGGATCGCCAGCGACCGCCTGTATAGCGGCTCGGCCTGGTCGTACTTGCCCTGAGTATCGTACAGCGAGG
>JBGPAW010000276.1:0-5493 GCA_041480905.1 Phycisphaerae bacterium | reverse complement strand
GCATCCACCACGGGTTCTGGGCCCAGATGGACCCCACCCACCACGCCCATGTCCCGAACAACCCGTTCATCAACGCCATCCACGACTACTACGTACACACCGACCGGCTCATCGCCGAGGTGGTGGCGACGCTCGATCTGAACCAGACCGCCCTCCTGATGGTCAGCGATCACGGGGCCAAGACGATGGTCGGGGGGTTCTGCTTTAACACCTGGCTGATGGACCAGGGCTACCTCCATCTGAAAAAGGCCCCGCAGGGCGTCGAGAAGTTTGACGTCGCCAACATCGACTGGGACAAGACCACGGCCTGGGGCGACGGCGGCTACTACGGACGGTGCTTCATCAACGCCAAAGGCCGCGAGCCCAACGGGCAGGTCCCCAAGGAAAAGTACGAGAGCTTCCGCAACGAGCTGAAAGCCAAGATCGAGGCGATCGTCGATGACCAAGGGCAGCCGATGCACAACGTCGCCCATCGCCCGCGGGACCTCTACAAGGAGGTGAACGGCGTGCCGCCTGACCTGGTGGTCATTTTTGGCGAGCTGCGCTGGCGCAGCGTGGGCCTGGTGGGCAACCCCAACTGGTACACCTTCAAGAACGACACCGGACCCGATGACGCCAATCATGCCCAGGAAGGACTGTATCTCCTCAGTCATCCGTCGCTGCCGGCCCGAGGGCGTGTGGACGGGCCGACGTTGTACGACATCACGCCGACCATCCTGGACCTCATGGGACTGCCCATTCCCGAGGACATGCGAGGTACGTCGCTTCACAACTCCCGCAAGGCGGAGACCGCATAGCGCGAGGCGATTTCGTAGGGGAAGCTGTGCCCGACGACTTGCCGATGGGTGGCCAGGGCCAGTTCCGGCGTGTTGTTCTGTTCGCTGAGATGAGAGAGGGCGATCCAGCGGTGTTTTCGCCGCGGCGCTTGGCGCACGAGGTCAGCCGATTCCGTGTTGGAGAGGTGACCACCCGCCCCGGCGATGCGCTGCTTGAGTTCTTCGGGATAGGGTCCCTCCTGCAACAGACGCGGGTCATAATTGCTCTCCAGGTAGGCGGCGTCCACCGAGGCCAGCAACTCGGCCATCCCCCGGAACGGATGCCCCACGTCGGTGAACACGCCCAGCCTGCGGCCCTGGAACTCGACGACAAACACCACCCCGTCGACGGCATCATGGGGCGTCCGCACGGTGTGCACGACCACGCCGTTGACCGGGACCGAAGCCCCGGACCGGAAGTAACGCACGTCAGACAGACGTCCGAGGGGGCATCGGGCCGCCGCATGCGTCGTGCGGGTCATGTAAATGGGCACGCCGAACATCCGTTGAAAAACGCCGGCCGAGCGGATGTGGTCGTCGTGCTCATGGGAGATGAACAGCGCATCGAGGTGATCCGGGCTGCGCCCATGCTCAGCCAGACGCGCCCGGAACGTCTTGCCGCTGACCCCGGCGTCGAACAGCAGCCGCGTCTCGCCGGCTTCGACGTAGATGCAGTTACCGTTGGAGCCGGACTGCACGGAAAACGTCGCCAGCGCGGACACGGGGCCTTCTCCTTCGGCAACCTCTGACGCGTCCGTCCGCCCCCCTTCTATCTGGGAGTGGCGGACTGCGGTACAGGTTACCCCGGCGTGCGCTGCCCACCAAGCTCTTGCGTGGCCGGGGTGAAATCGGGTGCGTCCGGCAGCGGGACCAGCACCGGGATAGTCTCTTCGAGGCGCAGAACGCGGACCTCCTCGCCCTCGGCGGCCAGGCTGTTTTGGAGGCGCTCGAGAGCGCGGTTGCACCAGTCGATTTCGCTCGCCTGGGTCGCCGGGTCGAGCTTGGCGCGCCACTGTTCGAGCATTTGCGCTCGTACGAGCAGAGCGGCATGCGCGGCTTCGGCTCGGGCCGCGTCCGTCCCGAACCATTCAACGACGCGCTCCTCGATCTGCAGGAGCAGCGCACAGGCCGCCGCGTGCCCGCCGCGGTCCGCCACTAACCGGCACCGCAAGAGCCGGGAGAAAAAGTCGTAGCTCCGGGCCTCCCGTTCGATCCGCGCCGTGGCCCGCGGGAGGAGCTCGAAGGCTTTATCCAGCCGCCCGAGCTGGCGGTACAACACCGCCTGCCAGAGGGTGGCGGCGGAGGCCACGTCCTGCCGCGGGTGCTCCAACAGTACGGCCAGCGCGACGGCTCCGGCGCGTTTGGTCTGCGCCGTCTCGTCCGAATCCTGACTCCACACCGCCTCCAGGGCCGCCGTGAAAGATTGCAGCAGGTCGAGTGCGGTGCGGTACTGCTCCGCCTCGGCCGCTTCGCCTTCCCCCCACTGGTCCAGAGCGGCGGTCGCCGCGGTGAGCCGTTCCCGCGCCGCGGCCAAGGCGGATTGCATGGACGCGGCATCCTCCGGCCGGCTGAGGCCCAATAGCTCGCGCGCGGCGAACGGCTCCGTCTCCCGGGCGAGGATCAGGTTGGCTGCCGCCAGGTTGTACTCGACGACTTGAGCGGGGTTCGCGGACGCATCGGCCCGCGATACGCAGACCGCGCGCTGAGCGCGGATTTGGCGGAGATACCCCTCCTCATCTTCGATGCCCTCGGGGTACACGCCGCGCGAGAGGGCCCACTCCAACCCAGCCGACATTGGCGCCGCTTCCGTTGCTGGGGTCGGTTGCGTCGCCCCAGCCACCTCCGTGGCGTTCTCGACCGCTGCGCCCTGCCCTGCGGCCGCA
Source organism: Phycisphaerae bacterium (assembly GCA_041480905.1). GTDB lineage: Bacteria > Planctomycetota > Phycisphaerae > UBA1845 > UBA1845 > JAAEQG01. The sequence goes on along the minus strand of JBGPAW010000276.1, from coordinate 2,795 downwards.
GCCAGGATGAGCCCCAATACCCGGGTGATGGTGTTCGTCATGCCGGCCATTATCGCCGAGGATCAACTTCGCCGGCGGACCCCTAGTGCGGGTGACCGTTGGTGCTCTCGTATTGGCTGATCTTGTTCAGGCGACGCTCGTGACGCCCGCCCTCGAACTTGGTGTTCAACCACACGTGGATCACCCGCTTCATCAGTTCGTCGCCGACCAGGTCCGCCGGGAGGCAGAGCACGTTGGCGTTATTGTGTTTGCGGGCCAGTTCGGCGGTCAGCTCATCATGACACAAGGCTGCCCGAATCCCTTTCACCTTGTTGGCGGTCATGGACATTCCGATCCCCGTCCCGCACATCATGATGCCCAGTTCCGCCTCGCCTCGGGCGATGCTCTCCGCGGCGGGCAGGGCCGTATCCGGGTAGTCGCAGCTCGCCGCGCTGTTACACCCGAAGTCGCGGACCTCGTGACCCATGCCGGTCAGCACGGCTTTGATTTTCTCTTTGGCTTGAAAACCCCGGTGGTCGCTGGACAAGGCGATCTTCATAACTCTATCTCCTCCAGGCGTATGGTTAAGGCCTTTTCGATGCGGAGCGCACAGGACTCATAGACCGACACCGTTCCGCCAATAGGGTCGTCGATCTCGCCCTCGTCGCTGAGCAAGCGCGTCTTGGCCTGGGCGGAGGGCACCAGAGCGGTAACCGTTTCGGCGTGGCTCGTGGTCATCACGTAAATCCGGTCCGCCACGTTGATCAACTCCGGGCTCAGCCGCGTGGCGCGGTGGTCCGCGAGGTCGACGTTCCGCCGCTGCATCACGTCGACGGCTTCCGGGGTCGCCTTCGATCCGGCCCCGGCGGAGGTCCCCGCCGAGTGGACCGCGACGAAGCGCTCTTCCAGATCGGAGACCGCGCAACCCAGCCGTCGGGCCAGCATCCGCCGGAACATACCCGCCGCCATCGGACTGCGGCAGGTATTCCCCGTGCAGACGAACAAGAAGGTCAGCGACGCGAGTCTCCGCAAGGTCCGTGCGTCGTAGACGCCTTCGCGGACCACTTCATAACCGTTTTCGCCGACCCGCACAACCGTAGAGGCTTCTCCAAATTCGGCCGGTCCGGCATCGAGCACCAGATCGATCCCCTCGCCCAATTCCGTGAGCACCTCAGCGGCGGTACATGCCGGCGGCCGACCCGCCCGGTTCGCGCTGGTCGCTACCACCGGTCCGCTGATACCGGCGAGCAACCGCCGGGCCACTTCATGGTCTGGACAACGCAGCCCGATCTCCTCTCCCTGGTAGAGAGCGCTCCTCAACGTCGGATCGCGACCTTGCAGCGCCGGCGCCTCCGAGGGATCGGGCACGCGAAACAGCAGCGTCACCGGCCCCGGCCAGCCTTTCCGCACCAATCTACGGCCCAGGGCCGGCAAGATCGGGACGTACGCATGCACCCCCTCCCGTTCCGCCAGGTGGACGGTGAAGGGCTTGCTGTCCGCGCGTTGCTTGAGTTCCCGGAGGCGTTGTACGGCGGACGGGAGGTCGGCCCGGACGCCCACCCCGTAGACCGTTTCGGTGGGAAACGCGATCACCCCGCCCCCGTTCACCACGGAGGCGGCGCGGTCCACTGCGGCGCTGTAATCTCCTCGTATATCTATAGTTATGACTTCGGCCATCGTCGTCGGGACACCCGACGGACCATTATCCTGAACCCCTCCCGTATGTCAAATCAGGCATCCGACGAGACGCGCGGAGCTAGCTCTCCCTGAGTTCCTCGGCATGTTGCACGTACCACGCGCGGTACGCGATCGGAATCTCCTTGGGGGTCTGATCTCCCTCACCCTGGTCCTGGGCGCTCGCCACGGTCGGCGTCTCCGGGGCGGGGTTGGCGCCCGTTTCTTCCGGGATCGACCAGGGGAACATCCACTCGCGGGGCTGGTTCCCTGTTGGTGCGCCAGATAACATGACGGCCTCCTATCCGACCTACATGTCCGGCCCGCCCGAATATATTATGCACCACAAAACTGCATACGGCCACGTGATTTTCTAGTTCGTCACAAACTTGTTTCGTCCGGCGAATCGGGTCGCGGGGGGCTGAGCCTGTCGCCAAAGTGAATCTGGTAAAGGATATCAGTCCCAATTCTGCGGATTTGGGCCGCCTGGTAGAGGGGCGCGGCGGCCACTCGCGCTACACCCCCACCGCCGTACGGGCCGACAGCCTCATCCCACCCGATCAGACGCGGGGACACAAAAACCATGGCCTCGTCGGCCAATTTTAGTTCCAGGAAGGCCCCCAACACGCTCCCGCCGCCCTCCACGAGAAGATTGGTCAACCGCCGTTTTCCTAGCAACCGCAGGGCCGCCCGCAGGTCCACTCGGCCGTTGCGGACCCTGCACGGCACGATTTCCACGCCGGCACGCCGGAGGCGCTCGGCTTTGACACCACGCCGGACCAGGGCGGCGGGCGTGGTCAAGACCAAGGTCGGCACCTCCTGGGCTGTGGTGGCCAAAACGGCGTCCGGGGGGATGCGCAGGCGGCTGTCCAGCACGATGCGCGTCGCGGTCCGGCGCAGAGGCACCTCGCGGGCGGTGAGCCGAGGGTCGTCGGCCAGCACCGTCCCCACGCCGACCAGAATGCCGTCAACCCGGGCCCGCAGGCGGTGGACGAGCCAGCGGGAAGCCAGCGATGAAATCCATCGCGAATCGCCGGCGCGGGTGGCGATCTTGCCATCCAGGCTCTGGGCCCATTTCAGGATCGTGTAGGGACGTCGCCGCGTGACCAGGGTAATGAAGGGGGCGTTCAAGGAAAGCGCTT
>JBGPAW010000275.1:0-5529 GCA_041480905.1 Phycisphaerae bacterium | reverse complement strand
TCGGCGAGGGCGGCAGCGGGGGAGCGTTGGGCATCGGCGTGGGCGATCGGATGGCCATGTTCGAGCATTCGTTCTACTCGGTGATCTCGCCGGAAGGCTGTGCGGCCATCCTGTGGCGGACCGGCGAAGAGCGGGAGCGCGCCGCCGAGTCGCTCAAGCTGACGGCCAAGGAACTCAAGAAGCTCGAGCTCATTGACCAAATCCTGCCCGAGCCCCTGGGCGGGGCCCACCGCGAGCCGAAGGCCGCCGCCGAGGCCCTGGAGACCTACCTGGTGGACTCGCTGCGCGAACTGCGGCGCTTCAAGATCGAGACCGTGCTGCGCAAGCGCTACGAACGCCTGCGGAGCCTGGGCAGCTTCTTCGAGTCAGCCAGCACCAAGACCAAGACCCGCACGCGCGAGGTCGTCCCTCCGGTCACGCGGCGTAGCCCGCGTCTGAGCGTCGAGCCGAGCACGACGCCCGTGGCTTCGTGACGGACCTCATTCCACGAGCGCCTTGGCGGGCGAGGTGGGGTCGAGGACGAGGGCCTTGCGGGCGTATTCCTTGGCTTTCGTCGTGTCGCCGGTTTTCTGGAAGGCCAGCGCCGCGTCGGTAAAATGCCGGGCCACGGCGGGCTCCAGTTCGCACAGCACCTGATACTCCACGAGTGCCGCTTTAGTGTCATCGAGGCGCATCAGGACGGCGGCCAATTCCGCGTGGGTGGGCGGCCGGAAGGGGTCAATGTACAGCGCTTGCCGATACCAGTACCGCGCTTCGGCGAGACTCCCGCGTTGGGCATAGAGGGCGGCGATCTTGGCCGGTACGTCGGCGTCGTGCTCGTCGGTGCGGGCCAGTTCGAGCAGTTGCGGCAGGGCGAGATCGGGCTGGTGACGGGCCAGGTAAATGCCGGCTAGTCCCGCGTAGCTGAAGGGGTCCCGCGGGCAGTTCCGCTGCAACTGCTGGAGGCATTCGAGGGCTTCGTCGAATTGTTTGCGGCGGAGCAGGATTCGGCCCAGTAGTTTGGGCGCGGTCCACCCGGCCGGTTCGAGCGCCGCCAGACGTTTGAGGGCCGGCAACATCTCGTCCTCCATTTGCCGCAGAGCAGGGCCCTGTTTGTCCGCCGCGAAGTGGGCCATCGTCTTTACGAAGACTTCCAGGGCATTTCGCTCGTTTTCATCGACGGTGAGGGCCTTGCGCGCCGCCTCGAGCGCTCGGTCGTAGTTCTCATCGTCGAACTCCGCCTTGGCCCACCGCCCCAGGACGCCCGCGTCGCTCGCTTGAATCAGCGCCAAGGCGCGGAGCACGGTCGGGTTTTCCGGGGGGTCGAGCGGAAAACCCCACTCGGCCACCTGCCGGCGGGCCCACGCGGCGAAATCGGCGTCGAAAGATGCGGTGCCGTTCCCGGTGTGCTTGACGAACACCGGTTCCAGGGTGAGGCCTTCCCGATAATCGGCCAGCATGTGGTTGAGCACGTCGTAGCCGCAACGCTCGACCAGGTACTCGCACATCCATTGGCTTTGGGCGTAGGCCGCCTGGCGGTCGTCCGGCCGGCGCGGCCGCATGAAACCCCAGTCGATGCTTTCGAGGGTAAAGAGTCGGTCGCGGCGCACGCGGTCGGCCAGCAGCGCGCACCATTCGAAGCTGCGCGGGGCGTCTTCCTGGAAAACGGCTAGGCCTTCGGTGAACCAGTGCGGGATGCGGTTGTGGGTGGCGGCGAGCGTCACCGTGTGGGCGAACTCGTGGCGGAGCACGCGGGCATAGTTGTAGGGGCCGGGCAGTTGCAGATCGTGACGTGGCGAGGACAGGGCGATGACCCGCCCGGTGCAGGCACCGACGGTGAAAATCCACGGCTTTCCGGTGATGCGGACGCCGAAGCCCCGGGCCGTGGGAAACACTTCGACGATCGTCTTGACCTCCGGCTTCGTGGCATAGTCCCGGCATACTTCGTCGTAGATCTCCTCCAGGTAACCCGCCATGTAGCGCGGCAGGACGGCGTCGCGTTCCGCATCGTACCGGATGATGAAGTGCTCGGTCTCGTGCGTGGCGAACGCCGCCAGCGAGGCGAGCAATTCCAGCGTGTTCTTGGTGCGGTCGTTGAATTCGTCCAAGGCCCAGGCGGCGTCGAGGGCGGCGCGGGCCTTGTCTTCGTAGCCCCACTGCATGTACATCATGCCCAACTCGCACCGCGTGTTCGCGTCGGTGGGGTCGTACTCGAGGGCGCGCAGGTAGTGGGCTTCCGAATCGGCGTACTGCCGCAGCCCGCCGAGCACGTCGCCGAGGATCGCGTGCATCACCGCTGGGTGCGGGTTGATCCACTCGACCCACTCTTGCAGATCGGCCGCCGTCTCGCCCTCGCCCCGGCTGAGCGCCGCCGCCGCCGCGAGAGACAACGAGCGGACGTCGTTGGGGTTGATCTCCAAGGCCCGTCGGCACACTTCCGCCGCTTCGGCATAACGGCGTTCGGTGATCTTTTGCTCGGCCCGGAGGGTCAGCGCCGGCACGTAACGGGGGTTGACCGCCAGGGCCTGGTCCACCCGGCGGTCGCTCTCGTCGAAGTCCCAGGCGTTCAGGGCGATGCGGCCCAAGCCCACGTAGGCTTCCGGGAGGTTGTTGTTGATCCGCAAGGCAGCCTGATAATCCGCCGCCGCCTCCGCCAAGTTGAAGCGGGAGCGGAGGAGATCGGCGGCGGCGACCCGCGCCGGCCAACAGGTGCGATCCATCCGCGTGTAGGCGACCTGCAGCAACTCCTGCAGGACATAGACCGTCCGCTCGTTGAGGTTCGGGTGGGTGGTGAGGATGTTGTAGCGGTTGAAGCCCTGGGCCGTTGCGGTGACCGCCTCCGCCGTTTCCGGGAAACGCTGACTGACCAGCGTCTCGAACCAACGGTAGGCCTCGACCGCTTCATCGCGGCGGCCGACGGTCTCGAGCAATTGACCGAGCCCATAGCGCGCCTGATAGTGAGCGTTTTCCAGCTTGACGGCCTGCCGGGCGTGGTCGATGCCCTCCGGGTAGCGGCCCAGCGTGGCATCCAATTCCATCGCGAGCGTGAACCATTCGGCGGACCGCGTCCCGGTGTCTTGGACCGTAGCGAGGCGGGCCTCCGCGTCCGCGTAGTCCCCGGTCATCAGACGACAACGCGCGATACCGAGCGTGGCGGCAAGCCGGTTCTGCGGATCCGCCGCCAGGATGTCATACTGCTCCACCGCCCGGTCGTAGTAACCTTCCATGTAGAGGTCGTGGGCGTCACGGAGGGTGGCCGCCGGTTGTGAGGCGGCCGGCGGTGAAGCCGCGGCCGGTCCGTCCGACGAAAAGGCGGAACCCGCTGCCAGTAACATGACACTGAAAGAAGCCGTCAGCCGGCCCCAGGCACGCCGCGCCCCCGCGGGAGAGGGGCGGCGGATAGCACCGCAAAAATGTCGCCGTCGCTCGCGCATGGCGCCTCGCACCGGAATTTTAGGATCGCCCGGGTGGGAGCGTCAAATCGGCCCGCCGTGGGTGTGGCCAGAAGTTTTGGCACGTCGGGAGGGCGAGGCTCCCGCCGAGCCGTGCGCTCCGGCTCGCCAGGAGGCTCGCTCTCCCTGTCGCCAAGGTTCCTGGCTACGCCCGCTGCCGTCGTTGACGCCCTCGTTTTCCCGCCACTAGAATCCACGCGATGGCAGATGCTTTCCGGTCATCGTCCGACCGCCCGCGTGCCCAAGAAGCGCGCATGTCGTTCGGCGATCACCTCGAAGAACTGCGCCGGTGTCTGATACGCGGTCTGCTGGGCGCAGCTCTCGCCATCATCGTCGCCTTGTATTTCGCCCAGGACCTGTTGGCGTTCATTCTGCGACCGTTGCTCGTGGTGCTGCGCAACTACGGGCAACGCCCCGAAGTGATGGCGTTGAGCCCGCCGGAGACGTTCGTCGTCTGTCTGAAGATCGGCTTCCTTGGCGGGCTCATTGTGGCCATGCCCTGGCTGCTGTACCAGCTCTGGGTGTTCATCGCGGCCGGCCTGTACCAGCGCGAGCAGAAGTTCGTCAAGCTGTTTGTTCCGCTGACCACCGTGTTGTTCGCCGGCGGGGTGGCTTTTCTGTTCTGGGTCGCTCTGCCCATCGTGCTGAACTTCTTCATCGCCTACAGCAACAGCGTGCAACTGCCGGAACTGGCGCCGTCGTGGCTGCAAAGATACGTCCTGGCGGTCGAAAAACCGCCGGCGAGCACCACCCAGGCGACCCTCGAAAACCAGAGCCTCCCGTTGCTGAGCGAGGATCCGCCGAAGCCCGAGCCCGGCGCGGTGTGGATCAACACCCGCGCGCGGGAACTGCGGGTGATGACCGAGAAGGGTTTGCTCGGAACGCCGCTCAGACCCACCGCCGCGACGACGGCGGTCACCAGCCAGTTCTCATTACAGTTCTACGTTTCCTTCGTTCTGTCACTGGCGTTGGCCTTTGGTCTGGCGTTCGAGTTGCCTCTGGTCGTGGTGTTCTTGTCCCTGACGGGCATCGTCCGCGCCGCGCAGATGACCAAGGCCCGCCGCTACGTGATCTTCGGCATCACCATCGCCGCCGCCGTCCTCACCCCCCCGGATGTGCTGAGCATGATCCTGCTGGGCATCCCGATGATCTTGCTGTTCGAAGGCGGTCTGCTGCTGGCCCGCGTGCTGGAAGGACGGCCCAAGGCCAAAGCCACATCATAGGCGCCTCCAACTCCGCCGATATTCACTTGTAAACGGCTCAAGCGAACGGTAGATCGTTGACGGCGTGAGGGATCGGGGACGCACCTCGGGGTTGAGTTCTTCGTAGACCTCCCGCCGAACCGTCAAGCCCGGCGACCCGCTATCGACCCCGGCAGTATCGCAGGATACCACCGAGCCGGTGTGGAACCCCACCAAGTAGCGGGGGCTGGCCAACTACATTCCCGAAGATCTGGGGGACCTGGATGGGGCGTGTGCTACCGCCTGGTAGCGCGAATGACGCAGGTAGGGATGCCGCTCCCTGACGGTCGCGGTTCGGAGACAGTGGCCGCTCCCTCACCCTTAGCACCAAGTGTCAAAGGGTCACGGTCGCGGTTCGGAGGCGAGACATCCTTCGCTTTGCGGGACGCTGCGGCGCGGTTAGACTGCCGTACGCTCGCGTTGCCGTTGAAGGAGCAAGCTCATGGCCGTGGAGAAACCGAGCGGTGCGGTGGACGACGTGGCCCTGGTCGAGCAGTTGGCTGAGTCGTACCAACGCATCTGCGCCGAGATTCACAAGGTGATCGTCGGCCAGGAACGGGTCCTCGAGGAGCTGTTGATCGCCTTTCTGTGCCGCGGGCACTGCATCCTGGAAGGGGTGCCGGGGCTGGCCAAGACCCTCATGATCAGCACGCTGGCCCGCACCCTGTCGCTGAGCTTCTCGCGCATTCAGTTCACGCCGGACCTGATGCCCTCGGACATCACCGGCACCGAGATCATCCAGGAGGACCAGAGCACGGGTCGCCGGAATCTCGTCTTCCAGAAGGGGCCGATCTTCGCGCAGATGATCCTCGCCGTCGAGATCAACCGCACGCCCCCCAAGACGCAAGCCGCGCTCC
>JBGPAW010000274.1:0-5535 GCA_041480905.1 Phycisphaerae bacterium | reverse complement strand
TGGCAGCTTCCTCAAGTACCGGCTCACCGCGTATCCGTTTGCGGATGAGCACCTGTATCAGCAAAGTCAGAAACAGTCAGAAAGGGGGTCGCCAGAAAGGGAGAGAGGGGGTCAGGCTTACTTATCCAGGCGACGGCAGGGGGGAGAGGGGCGCAGGACGGGGGCAGGCACGCTAAACTCCGCATTGCAATTCCGCAACATCTTGTTTCTCTCGCAAGTTCTTTGGAACCGCTGATGAACCTAGCGCGGCCTCCGGCCGCAACCAAGATAGCCACGAAAAAGCACAAAAGGCGCAAAAGAAGCAATGATGGATTGAAGTGATTTTTTGCGCTTCTTGAGCCTTTTCGCGGCTGATATTCCTCGCGGCCCGCGGAGATTCTGGAGGATAGCAGTGCAGAGAGCGCCGAGAAGGCAGCCGAGTGATGAGAAACCGGCCGCAGCCGGTCCGACCACCCCTTCGTCGCTTCCGTGTAGGATCCTTGCCGACCATGCCTCCGCGGCCTCAGCGTGCTCCGCGGTGAATGCTCCGTGCACCCGGTTCCGACCGCGCCGAATCCCTCCCGCCGGGACCCTTCCTTCGAGTGCGGCAGGTCTTGAGACCGCGCCGGGCGGTCCCTCCGCCCCCCGCCGCGGAAGCGGGTACCCGGATTCTCACCCGTGTTATCGGGACGGGCATGGCCGCGCAGAATCAACTTTTCTGCGAGGAAATCGCGCGGGGGTACTGGATTCTTGCCGGGGGAGCGGGTAGAAGGTCTCATAATAATGCTGCGCAGCCGCCGTGTCGGGGCGGGTTCTTGGTGCGTAGACAGGAGTAAACGCCATGGCCAAGAAGAAGAAAGCGTCGAAGAAGAAGGTCGCCAAGAAGAAAGTCGCCAAGAAGGCGAAGGCCGCCAAGAAAAAGGTAAAGAAAGCGAAAGTCGCCAAGAAGGTGGTCAAGAAGAAAAGGAAGCCTAACCCGGCTTTTATGAGGCCCTTGATGCCCTCCGCGGAGCTGGCCGCCATCGTCGGCGACAAGCCGATGCCGCGGACCCAGGTCACCAAGAAGCTCTGGGCCTACATCAAAGCGAACCGTCTGCAGGATGTCATCAACCGCCGGATGATCAACGCGGACGATAGGCTAAGGACGGTGTTCGGCGGCAGACCGCAGGTCAGCATGTTCCAGATGACCGCCCTGGTCTCCAAGCACTTGTCGTAGTTCAGCCGACACCTGAACGTCACCGGGCTTCGTGCTGTCACGCGATGGCACGAAGCCCGTTGCTTGGCGCCCGTCGCCGGGTTATTCGGCGGCGCTCGTCTCGCGTAGCCCTGCCGGCGTCAAGCGCGCTCAATGTGCGCCGGAACAGGTCCGAGAAGTCACCTGGTCGATGCTTTGGGTCAGTTGCCGAACTTCGAACGGCTTGGGCAGGCAAGCGTCGAACCCATTCTGTAGGTACGCCGCGCCTTGGCCTTGGGTCATACCGCCGCTGACGGCGATGAGCTTGACGTGCTGGAGATCCTCGTGGGTGCGTAAGAACTGGCAAAGTCGCTTGGGCTGCAGACCTGATAGGGAAACCTCGACCACGATCACGTGCGGGCGGAGGCGTTGGGCCAGGACGCCGGCTTCGAAGATCGTGGCGGCGAGGTCGACCACGTACCGACCTTCAGCCTTGAGCGCCTCGCGGAGCAACGTGGTGAACTCGTGTTCCTCATCGAGAATGAGCACGCGGGTTTGGCCCGTTTCCAGCGCGTCGAGCGGCATGCCGTGGGCGTGCATGAAACGGATCAACTGGTTGAGGGGAATACGGCGGTCTTTGCTGCCGGGGATGCGGTAGCCACGGAGGTGTCCGCTATCGAACCACTTGGCTACGGTGCGGGGCGCGACTTTGCAGACGCGGGCGACTTCCCCGGTGGTGAGAACATCTTTGTATCGGTCACCGCCCATCAGGGCCCCCCAGCAATCAACCCTACCGAGCGGCGTCGGGACCTCCTGCCCATCCGCCAAACTCGCTAAGGATGATCGGCACCTGACCATCCGGCTATAAGGAGAAACCTCCCTAACCGCTACAGCCCGAAGAATCGGGTGATCCCCCCCCTTCGTGACAAGCGGAGAGAGCGGTAAATCGCCTCGGACGTCCGATAACTGTAACAGCGCCCCTGGCTTCCTCTTTAAGCATAGGCACGCCGAATCGCCGGTTCTACGTGGGCCGGTACTCCGACACACCTGATTTGACGAGCGGTCGGGAGGGCGAGCCCCGGCTCGGCAGGAGCCTCGCCCTCCCGGAACCATGCCATAAGCCATGTCGGATCATTAGTGACGCAGGGCCGCCGCAATCGCATTCAGGGCCGAACCTGCCTTGAACCATTCGATCTGCCGCGCGGTCAGCGAATGCCGCACTTCGAAGCGCTCCGTAGTCCCGTCCGCATGCTTGAGCAGGACGGTGAGGTTCTTACCTGGGGCGAGACCCCCCAAGCCCACCACGGAGAGGCGGTCATTTTCGCGAATCTTCTCGTAGTCGGCCGGGTTGACGAACACGAGCGGCAGAATTCCCTGCTTCTTCAGGTTGGTTTCGTGGATGCGGGCGAAACTGCGGACGATGACCGCCCGACAGCCCAGGAAGCGCGGGGACATGGCGGCGTGCTCGCGCGAGGAGCCCTCGCCGTAGTTCTCGTCACCGACCACCACCCAGCCGACGCCGCGCTTCTTGTAGTCGCGGGCGATCTTGGTGAGTTTGACGCCGGTTTCACCGGTGAGGACGTTCCGGCCCTTACCCGGCTCGCCGGTGAAGCGATTGGCGGCGCTGTTGAACATGTTATCGCTGATGTTGTCGAGGTGACCGCGGTACTTGAGCCACGGTCCAGCCGGCGAAATATGATCGGTCGTACACTTGCCCTGGGCCTGCACCAGGATCGGAAGATCCACGAAATCCTTGCCGTCCCAGGCCGCGAAGGGATTGAGCACCTGTAACCGCTCCGAGGTGGGGCTGATATCGACTTTCACCGCCGTGCCGTCCTGGGCCGGCGCTTCATATCCGGCCAGTCCGGCTGCGAAACCACGGGCCGGCAGCTCCTCGGCCTGGGGCGGGGTCAGCTTGACCTGCTTTCCATCGGGCGTCTTAAGCGTCTCGGTGAGCGGATTGAAGCTCAGCCGCCCGGCAAGGGACAAGGCCGTGACGACCTCGGGGCTGGCGATGAAAGACAAGGTGTCGGCGTTTCCATCGTTGCGGCGGGCGAAATTGCGGTTGTAGCTGTTGATGATGGAGTTACGTTTGCCGGCCGCGGCATCGGTGCGTTCCCACTGCCCGATACACGGCCCACAGGCGTTGGCGAGCACGGTGGCCCCAACGGCGGTGAGCGTCGCCATCTGTCCGTCGCGGGCGATGGTGTTGTGAATCTGGTCCGAGCCCGGGGTGACGAGCAACGGGATGGCGAACTTCAGCCCGGCCTTGCGAGCCTGTTCGGCCACGGCGGCGGACCGGCCCATGTCCTCGTACGACGAGTTCGTGCAACTCCCGATCAACCCGAAGGTCAGGTTGTCGGGATAGTTGTTCTCCCTGACGGCTTGGGCCATTTGTGAGATAGGCCGGACCAAATCCGGGGTGTGCGGGCCGGAGATCATCGGCTCCAGCGTGGACAGGTCGATCTCGATCACTCGGTCGTAGAACTTCTCGGGGGCAGCTTCGACCTCGGGGTCTGCGCGCAACAGGTCGCGGTGTCGGTCGGCCAAATCGGCAACCGCGCTCCGCCCGGTGGCCCGCAGGTACGTCGCCATGCGCTCGTCATAGGGGAAGACGGAATTGGTAGCGCCGTGCTCAGCCCCCATGTTGCAGGTGGTCGCTTTGCCCGTGCAACTGACCGACGCGACGCCGGGTCCGAAGAACTCCACGATGCAGTTGGTCCCGCCTTTGACCGTCAGGATACGCATCAGCTCCAGAATGATGTCCTTGGGCGAGGTCCAGCCGGACAGTGCGCCGGTGAGCTTAACGCCGATGGCTCCGGGCCAGAGTAGGTTCCACGGCTCGCCGACCATGACGTCCACGGCGTCCGCCCCGCCCACGCCCACGGCGATCATCCCCAGACCGCCCGCGTTAGGCGTGTGCGAATCGGTCCCGATCATCAACCCACCGGGGAAGGCATAGTTCTCGAGCACCACTTGATGGATAATGCCCGAGCCGGGCTTCCAAAAGCCCATGCCATACTTAGCGGCGGCGGTCCTGAGGAAGTCGTAGACCTCCTGGTTTTCATCCAGGGCGACGAGCAGGTCCGTCTCCGCCCCCTGGCGGGCCATGATCAGGTGGTCGCAGTGTACGGTGGTCGGCACCTGCACGCGCGGGATGTCCGACTGCATGAATTGCAGCACGGCCATCTGCGCGGTGGCATCCTGCATAGCCACGCGATCCGGCCGGAGCTCGACGGTCGTCTTCCGCCGTTCGGGAGCGGGGATATTCACCGAGTCGAGATGACCGACCAGAATCTTCTCGGCCAGAGTCAGCGCTCGGCCGAAAAGCCTCCGCCCCGCTTCGAGGCGTTCGCCCAGTTTGTGGTAGACCGTTTTGATCAACTCCGCGTTGCTCATTAGAAACCTCCGCGGCAAACTTTTCTACCCCCAAGGGGACTCGAAGGTGAACTCTTGGTAAAGCGAGTGGCCTTTAACTCCAGTTTCAGGTGAACCGGCACAACCCGCGACACGCCTGTTCCGGTAGTAACTCTCCCACGATTTGCAATGGTAACTCTGGATTTTGTGCAAAACAAGAGCGATATTCTATGCGGGAGGCTCGCGTCTTTCGCCCCAGCCGGGGCTGCCAAAGAGTCTTGGCAGACCCGGGTCCAGCGGGTGTGGCAAGAGGTTTAGGCGAATGGGGAGGGCGAGCCTCCCGGCGAGCCGGGGTGCCCACACCGCGCGCCTTGCGGCTCGGCAGAAGCCTCGCCCTCCCGGCTTGCCAAAATCGCGGGCCACACCCGTGGCCTTGTTGCCTCGCTTTTTTTTCGCTGGTGTCGGCCTGGCTGATTTGCTACACTGAGATTCGATCATCAGCTCTCATTCGCAGGAGGCAGGGACATGGCAACTTTCAAGACCGTTTTTGGCGTGCTCGCGTTGACGAGCGGATTGTCGTTGGCCAGAGTAGCCACTGTAGCCACTGTAGGGCAGGTCATCGACCTGCCTGCACGAGGTGGAGCCACAGAGGTCACCGAGGACACAGAGTTTGCTGGGAAGGTCATCGACGTGCCGGCTGCTCCCTCCCCTCTGGGAGTGGGGGACCGATTCGACGGGTGGGCCATCCCCGGCGGGCCGGGGGCGGGCCACACGAACGGAGCCCCGTCAGGGGCGGAATATGGTAGCTCAGGGTGCCAGCCCTGGGTGGAGTCGGCCCCGGATTCCTTAAGCCCCGAAGGGGCGAAAGAATGGAACGAGCGCACCGACCTGGACTGCAACGGCAATGGGGTCCCCGACGCCACGGACATCGCCAGCGGCTTCAGCCTCGACGCCAATACCAACGGCATCCCCGATGAGTGCGATGTAGAGGTTTGCGACGACTTGTGGGGTGGGTTCACGGCCTA